>NZ_JAYFUL010000045.1:0-45859 GCF_034928825.1 Arcicella aquatica
GAAATACAAATCAAGGGTTTTCAAAAATATGGAGAGAACTTTTAAATATATTAACTCGATGGATTCAAATACAACTAACTCAGTATCAATATATAACAAAAATCATCGGGTAGAGTAATTTATAAGGTATCTCTTTAGCTTTTTTATTCACATAAGTGATTATTATTTTGAAGCTGTTTAAACTTTCCGTTTCTAAGGTGAAAGTATTCTAAAAGACTTAGTTTAACCCGAAAGAGAAAGTTTAAACAGCTTCTTTGTAAGTCTTGAAAGGACAATATAAAAAAACCACTTCCTTTGTTTAGGAGTCCTCATTAGCCGAAGTCTGATTTAAACACCAACAATCAAAATACAGTCCACGGTTTAGTAATTATATTAGGGCTTTCAGTCGTGAATTAGGTAGGTTAAGTAAGAAAAAGATGAAAGTAAATATAGAATAATTCAATTTTGGAAACTTTAAATTCAATAAGGATATAAATGCTTATCTTTCAAGCAAGAATCAGCATCAATAATTTAACCTACCATCACAGTATTTTTAATAAATGAGAAGTAAAAAAGATACATTTTTAAGCAATAAGGGCAAGCGTATAATCATTGTGTTATTCGCTTTTATCTTATTAAATCTCGTTTCTTACGTCATTGATCCTTATTCTTCGTACTGGAGTTATTACTTCAAACGCTCTGTACTTTCTATTTCAGAAGATTTAGCTTTATCATTTGTTTTCTGCTTATTAATCTCAGAGTCAAGTATCTTCATTAGCAACAAACTCAATGATTCGATTTCGTGGACAGAAAAACCCTTGAAACGATTAATCATTGAAACGGGGTTAAACTTGGTTATTATTTTCGCAAGCCTTGCCATATTAGACCAACTATACCGATTAATGGATGAGGCTGAAACTTGTATAGAAATCCACTCGGCTGACAAAGTAAGAGGTTTTTTTCAGTGGATTGTAGTCAGTGTAATTATTGCTTTTATGATTATTGGAATTAATACTTGTAATTACCTGATTGTCAACTGGAAAAATGCGGCCAT
Organism: Arcicella aquatica; assembly: GCF_034928825.1. Classification (NCBI taxonomy): domain Bacteria; kingdom Pseudomonadati; phylum Bacteroidota; class Cytophagia; order Cytophagales; family Flectobacillaceae; genus Arcicella; species Arcicella aquatica. The sequence goes on from NZ_JAYFUL010000045.1 coordinate 1,034, forward strand.
GAAAGCTGCCGCACTTGACCAACTCGCTGTTGAAGCAGAACTACAATCTTTGAAACTTCAGATAGACCCCCATTTTGTATTCAATAACCTTAGCGTTCTTTCTGAACTGATATTGGTCAATCAACAATTGGGTTATGAATATGCCGAGAACTTTTCAAAAATATATCGCTATATGTTGGTCAATTCGAAGAAAGATATAATTCTATTAGAAGAGGAGTTGAAGTTTCTGAATTCGTATATGTTTTTGATTAAGAACCGCATAGGTGATGGTGTAACATTTGAAGTAAACATTGACAACGTCAGTAAACAGCTTTATTTGCCACCACTGACCTTACAATTATTGGTAGAAAATGCCTTGAAACACAACAAAACCAATAAGAAAAACCCCTTGAAAATTAGTATTTACAATATGGATGAACAAGCATTAATTGTTGAAAACATATTACTTCCCATCGAAAATCAGCTTGAATCATCAGGAATTGGTATTCAAAATATCATTAGAAGATATGATTTGCTTTGGCAAAAACAGCCTGAAATTATAAAGGATGAAACTACGTTTAAAGTAAAAATTCCGTTAATAAAACAATGATAGAGAAAATACTGATAGTAGAAGACGAAAAACCTAATGCGGATAGATTGGAACGGTTGATTAAAGTAATCAGACCCAAAGCTACTATCCTTGAGGTATTAGATAGTATTTCCGACAGTGTGATTTGGTTCAATAAACATGAAAAACCAGATGTGGTGATGATGGACGTAAGATTGTCGGACGGACTGAGTTTTGAAATTTTTGAACAAGTAAAGATAAACTGCCCAATCATTTTTACAACGGCTTATGACGAATATGCCGTAAAAGCATTCAAATACAATAGTATTGATTATTTGTTGAAACCCGTTGAACAAGAAGAATTACTGACATCCTTTACAAAATTGGAAGCTTTGTCTGTCGATTTTCACCAGAAATCGTTAGAAGGATTATTAGATTTTTTAAAGCCAAAAGATTTTAGAAGTAGATTTTTACTTCCTTACAAAGATGGTTATAAAACGGTTCAGGTAAGTGATATTGTCTTCTTCTATTCTAAACATAAAATCACCAGAGCCAAACTTCTTAATGGCTCAGAAGAAACCATTCCACTGACGATGGAAGAACTTGAATTGCAACTCAATCCAAAAACCTTTTTCAGAGCGAATCGTCAAATTATCATTCATATTGATGCCATTCAGCAAGTACATAATTATTTCAATGGAAAATTGAAAATTGACATTGAAAAAAACACAGAAGTAGAAGTAATCATCAGTCGGGATAAAGCTGGATTATTCAAGTCGTGGATGGATTATTAAGTCCTTATTATCCAATTCAACATTTTTTTTAAGCACTCTTTCCAAATTCTTTTCCCTTCAAAATTCGGGAAGGTAAATCTTCAATTCAGGAGTAAAAATATACGGTTCAGTGATTTTCTCCATAATTAATGAGCCAGTGAAACTTCCTTTGTAGTATAAATTAATCCTTATACTCAATGTTAAAACTCACGTCTAAAACAAGGAATACTTTTAAAGGAATGATATTTCTGCTCTGTTCTTTAATGTTTTTTTCTTGTAAAGAACAAGCTCAAGAACAGCCTGAGCAACTACCTCTAACAGTTGATTTCCTTCAAATAAGCATTGCAAATGCTGATGTTGCCAAAAAATATCCCGGAGCCATTGAAGGGTCGGTCAATGTTGATTTAAAAGCACAAGTATCAGGCTATTTAGAGAAGATATTCGTCAAGGAGGGCGATTATGTACAAAAGGGGCAAGCACTTTTCAAAATTAAAGCAGAGGTGTTCAATGAGCAGGTGAATAATAGCTCGGCAACACTCAAAGCTGCCTTGGCAGCACAGGCCAATGCCAAATTGGAAGTTGAAAAGATTCGCCCTTTGGTAGAAGGAAAAGTAGTTTCTGAAATCCAATTACAAACGGCTGAAGCCAATTACGAAGCTGCTTCAGCACAAGTAACCCAAGCAAAAGCCATGTTAAATTCTTCTAAAATCAATGCAGAATTTAGCTTAATAAAAGCTCCGATTAGCGGTTATATAGGTAGAATTCCTAACAGAATCGGCAATTTGGTAACCCCCACAGACCTTGTTCCTCTTACAACCCTTTCAGACATTAATCAGATTTTTGTTTATTTCTCGCTCACAGAAGCAGATTATATCGCTTTTATGAAAGAAAAAGGGTTACAAAAAAACATAAATACAGTTTCATTGGTGATGGCCGACGGTAGCGAATATGCACACAAAGGTAAATTAGAATTTGCTAGTGGGAATATCGACCGCACTACCGGAAGCATTGCCTTGAAAGCCATTTTCCCTAATCCTGATAAATTACTACGTTCGGGAGGTTCTGCTGGTGTGATTTTACAAAAAGCTTATCATACTGCACTATTAGTACCAATGGCAAGTGTCAAAGATATTCAAGACAAATACTTTGTTTTCTCCTTGGCTGATAGCAACAAAGTAGCCATGAAGCCTTTTGAAATAGAAGGTAAATCTGGTAGTAATTATATCGTAAAATCTGGAATTAGTGAAGGTGAGAAAATTGCCCTCACTAGTATTGATGTATTGAATGAAGGAATGACGGTTATTCCTAAAATTACAAAAAGTTCATTGGGAAAATAGGTGCATTTCAAAATTGAAAAAACATGTTAAAAAGAATAATAGATAGACCCGTTTTGGCGACGGTAATTTCTATCGTAATTGTGGTGTTAGGGATTGTCGGACTTGATAGACTTTCCGTTACACGATTTCCAGACATTTCACCTCCAACAGTCATGGTGTCGGGTTCATATCCAGGAGGTAATAGTGAAACCGTAATTCGTTCTGTTGTTACGCCACTCGAAGAGCAAATCAATGGAGTAGAAAATATGCAGTACATCAAATCTACAGCTAGTAATGATGGAACATTTTCAATTTCAATCATCTTCAAACAAGGCGTAAATGCGGACCAAGCAGCAGTAAATGTACAAAATCGTGTGCAACAAGCTACACCGATTTTGCCACAAGAAGTAATTAGGATGGGGCTCACTACTTCCAAACAACAGAATAGCATGATTATGATATTCAACTTGTTTACAGAAGATAATAAAAAATACGATGAAAAGTTTTTGCAGAATTATGCCAATATTAACCTTATTCCGCAAATCAAAAGAGTTCCGGGCGTAGGGCAAGCCATGGTTTTTGGAACAAAGGATTATTCCATGCGTATTTGGCTCAACCCTCGCCAAATGGCTAATTATAATTTAGTTCCTGCAGACATCAGTAACGCCATTGCCGAACAAAGCTTAGAAGCTGCCCCCGGAAAATTGGGTGAAGAATCTAACGCTGCTTTAGAGTATGTAATTCGTTATAAAGGGAAAAAGAATCTACCTGAAGACTATGATAATATTGTTGTTAAGAATGCTGGGAATAATATTATTCGTTTGAAAGATGTAGCACGAGTTGAATTTGGAGCAATTTCTTACAGTGGCAATAGTACTTCAAACGGAAGGAATACGGCTACTATTGCTATTTTACAAACAACAGGTTCGAACGCTAATGAAATCGAAATAGGAATAGATAAAGAAATTGAACGACTGTCCAAATCGTTTCCTCCAAGTATAAAATACTCGAAATTAATGAGTACGAAGGAAAAACTGGACGAAGCAACTAGTCAGGTAAAATCAACATTGTTTGAAGCCTTTGTTCTTGTATTCTTAGTGGTATTTCTATTTTTGCAAGATTTTCGTTCTACGATTATTCCTGCAATTGCTGTACCTGTAGCCATTATCGGAACGTTTTTCTTTTTGCTCGTACTGGGTTTTACGATTAATGTATTGACCCTTTTTGCCTTAGTTTTAGCCATTGGAATCGTGGTAGATGATGCCATTGTAGTTGTGGAAGCGGTTCATAGTAAAATGGAAGGGACTCATTTAAGTGGGAAAGAAGCGACACATTCTGCAATGGGGGAAATTACAGGTGCTGTAGTTTCTATTACGCTTGTGATGTCTGCGGTATTTATTCCGATTGGTTTTATGACGGGTTCAGCAGGAATTTTTTATAAGCAATTTGCTTATACACTGGCTATTGCCATCATTATTTCAGCTGTAAATGCCCTGACACTAACACCTGCTTTATGTGCTTTACTCTTGAAAAATACGCATAGTGAAAGTAATACTAAGGTAGGTTTTAGTAAACGCTTTTTTTCTGGTTTCAATGCAGGTTTTGATAATCTTACTAACCGCTATGTAAAGAGTATTCGTTTCTTGGCAATACACAAATGGTTGGCTGTCGGCTTTGTGGTGTCAATAATGAGTGTGGCTACTTGGGCCATTATGAGTACCCCCAAAAGCTTTGTGCCTATGGAAGATGATAGTATGTTCACATACGTACTCAGTATGCCTCCGGGTACGGCGTTGACTCCTACAACCAAAGTAGCCGATAAAATCAACAAGCTTTTGTCTGAAATAGAAGCCATTGAAGATAATACCACCATTACTGGCTTTAACCTGATGACCAACAGTACAAGCCCTGCTTATGCAGTAGGTTTTGTCAAATTTAAACCCAGAACAGAGCGAGGAAAAATCCAAGACATCGACGAATTGATGAAGGTTGTTGATGCTAAACTATCTGTCGCTAAGGAGGGAGGAATCCTCACGATGAGAATGCCTCCAGTAGATGGATATGGCGTTACGAACGGCGCTGAAATTGTATTACAAGATCGTCAAGGTCGTAGTTCTGTAGCATTGAAAGCTCAGGCTGATAAAGTAATTGCCGACTTAATGAAGGTTTCTGGCGTGCAATTAGCCTATACTATGTTCCGTGCTGATTATCCACAATTAGAGCTGGAAGTAGATGAAGACAAAGCCAAACAAATGGGGCTTAATATTAATGGTATTTTAGGTACGGTTCAAAGCTATTTCTCGGGTGACCAATCTTTAAATTTTTCAAGATTTGGGAAATTTTATCGGGTAAATATCAAAGCAGATGGTGTATTTAGAATGGACGAACAAGCTTTTGATGAAATTTTTGTTCGAAACGATAAGGGTGTAATGATTCCTGTAAAATCAATTATCTCGTTGCATAAAGTATATGGCCCTGAATCGGTAAGTCGCTATAATCTTTATAATGCATTGACAATTAATATCAATGCTATGCCCGGAATAAGTAACGGAGCTTTGATGGAACGTTTGGAAGCCGTTTTGGATAAAATGCCAACAGATTATAGCTACGAATGGACAGGCCTGAGCTTAGAAGAAAAATCGGCAGGGAATCAGACGATAGCCATTTTGGGGCTTTGTTTACTCTTCGTGTATTTACTATTATCAGCTCAGTACGAAAGTTATTTATTGCCTCTTGCGGTTTTATTATCTATTCCAACGGGGATTCTGGGAGCTTACATTGGTATTAAAAGTATTGGTTTAGACAATAACATTTATGTACAGATTGGGATTATTATGCTGATTGGTCTATTAGCCAAAAATGCTATTTTGATAGTAGAATTTGCTGTACAACGTAGGCGTGCAGGACTATCTATTCTGGATGCAGCATTAGATGCTTCCAAAGCCAGATTAAGACCAATCGTGATGACATCACTCGCATTCATTGTAGGAATGATTCCACTGATGTTTTCAAAAGGAGGCACCGCAACGGGAAATCATTCTATCAGTACTAGTGCCGCAATGGGCATGCTAAGTGGTGTGGTTTTGGGCGTAATTGTTATTCCTTTATTGTTTATGTTATTCCAATACTTACAAGAAAAAGTAGCAAGGAAAAACTAAGAATTTTAATCTTGAAATGACCTAAAATGAAATTATCAAAAATACATATATTCCTAAGCGTTATTATATCATTACTACTTTCTTCTTGCATGATTGAGAAGAAATATAGCCGTGCGAACTTAAACATTCCTGAACAGTATAGAGAAACTGTTACTGTAACAGCTGATACCATTCAATTGCCTTGGAGGACATTTTTTAAAGATACAATATTGGTAAATCTCATTGAAAAAGCACTTCAGAAAAATAATGAAATTGCTGTGGCAGTGATGAATATGCAACAGTTGGATTTGATGTACAAACAGTCAAAATTAGGGCTTTATCCATCTGTAGATTTGAACGTTGGTGCAAATAGAAATTGGCTTTCTAAAAGTTCTCTTAACGGTTCGTTGACCGAACAATTTTTGGGAACAAGTTACATGGATGACTATGCTGCCAGCTTAAGACTTTCTTGGGAAGCTGATATTTGGGGGAAAGCCAAAATACATAGAGAGGCTTCACTTGCCAACTATTTTGCACAAAAAGAAAACCTTTCAGCCTTGAAAACTAGGCTCATCGTTCAGGTTGCTCAAGCCTATTATAACTTAATAGCACTCGACGAACAATTGAAAGTAGCAAAACGTAACATTGTTTTGGGAGATAGCACTCTAGCGATGATTCGGATTCAATATAAATCTGGACAAGTGAATTCCTTGGCAGTTGAACAGACAGAGGCACAGAAAAAAACAGCAGAATTGTTAGTGCCATTAGCTTTACAAAATATTGCAATACAAGAAAATGCACTTAATATTTTGTGTGGAGAATACCCTAGCAGCATTGCAAGAGTTGGCATTATAGATAATGTCATGCCTTCTGCCATATTTCCTTTGGGCGTTCCAGCCATGCTTTTGAGTCGCCGACCTGACGTAAAATCAGCAGAATACGCCGTTGTCTCAGCCAATGCAAAAAGGAATATTGCCAATATTGCCATGTATCCAAGTATCAGTTTTACGCCATCTGTAGGGGTGAATTCTTTTAAGCTTGATACATGGTTTAATCTGCCAGGTTCTATCGTGAAAAATATTGGTGTCAATTTAACTCAGCCAATTTTTATGAAAAAATCGCTTAAAACAGCTTATGATATTGCCGTCATAGATCAAGAAAAAGCAGTAAGTGCTTTTAAACAATCGCTATTAACAGCAGTAGGTGAGGTATCTGATGCCCTTGCCAGAGCTAAGTATGCAGATGAAAGAATGGGCTTAGTTAAACAAAAAAAAGCATCACTCACAAAAGCTACGAATGATGTATTTATGCTTTATAAAAGTGGAATGGCTACTTATTTAGAAGTAATTACTACACAGAACAATTCTTTACAAAATGAATTGGAAGCCATAGAAATCAAAAAAGAAAAGTTTAATGCCATCACTGATTTATATCGAACATTGGGTGGTGGTGAAAAATAAGAAACAAGAAATTAAACAGCTTCTATCTCTTGCCCACGGTGTAGCATCATTTAGTATCACAGAATACAGTGGTTTGGAAGCGTGAACTTCACAATATTCAAAAAGGAAATTTTGATATTGTGAAGTTCAATGTAGTTAATGTGGTTGTGCGTATTGCTCAAATTCATAAAAAATTACAAATATCTGCATGCGTATCAGACGTCACGAGTATATCGTGAAATTCTTTATAATCAAATTCGCCTCCCATTTTTTTAGCTAAATTTAAAGTAAAAATTCAATCTTTGAAGACTACCAACCCTTTATTGCACGACCTTTAAAAGCTTTTTCGGCTGCTTTTTCTACTGCTTCTGACTGATAAGCTTTTACGAATTTTTTTACTTTTTCATCGTTTTTGTTGTCTTCTCTTGCTACTATCACATTGACATAAGGTGACTCTTTCTCTTCTTTCATAATGCCTAATTCATCAGGGTCTAATCCAGCTTGTGCAGCAAAATTGTTATTGATAATAGCAATCGTAACTTCTTTGTCATCCAAGACTGTGGGTAATTGCGGAGCTTCTATTTCCAGAATTTTCAATTGTTTCGGATTTTCAATAATGTCTGTCACCTTTGGCAAAAGCCCGACATTTTCTTTCAGTTTCAGCAAACCGTTTTTTTGTAAAAGCAGTAATGAACGTCCGCCATTGGTCGGGTCGTTTGGAATTACAATCGTACTACCGTTTTGCAGTTCAGAAATGTTTTTAATTTTTTTGGAATACGCCACAATTGGGTAAACAAACGTATTGCCCACAACCGCCAATTTGTAGCCACGTTGTTTGGATTGTTCTTCCAAATATGGAACGTGCTGAAAGGCATTTATGTCAATCTCACCATTGTTCAAGGCTTCGTTTGGAATAACATAATCATTGAACGCAATCAATTCTACTTCCAAATTATATTTTTCTTTGGCTTCTTTTTTGGCAGCTTCGGCAATTTCTTGTTCTAAACCCGAAGTAATACCAACTCTGATATAATTTGGGTCATTCTTTTTTGAATTTCCGCAAGAATTAAACAATAATAATCCTGCGGTAACCAAGCATAATAATCCTATTTTTCTCATTTTCTATTTGTTTTATCTGTGATTAAATCTTTTTGAAAGTTTATCGCCCGAAAACTGTATGATAAATACTAATGTTATCAATAAAACCAAAACCGTATTCATAATAAAAGCATCGTACCCGACATAACCATATTGGTAACCAATTTGTCCCAATCCGCCCGCACCAACAGCACCGCCCATGGCAGAATATCCGACTAATGTAATCAGCGTGATGCTTGCATTATTTATTAAGGAAGGCAATGCTTCAGGTAGCAATACTTTGATAACAATTTGTAAAGGACTTGCACCTAATGCTCTGGCAGTTTCTATCAATCCGTTTGGCACTTCGAGTAAACTGTTTTCTACCAATCGTGTTATGAATGGTGCCGCACCAATACTCAACGGAACCAACGCTGCATTTACGCCAATGGAGGTGCCTACCAATGCTCTTGTAAATGGTATGAGCCACACGATTAAAATGATAAAAGGAATGGAACGGAATACGTTTACCAATACCGATAATATACGGTTGTAGGAACTATTTTCAAGTAGCTGCCCTTTTTTCGTAAGAAACAAAATGACTCCCAAAGGAAGTCCGATTAAAAAACCAAAAAATCCTGATGTAAACGTCATAAAAACCGTTTCCCAAATTCCTTTTAAAAGCAATGAAATAGTTGTTTGCTCAAACATATCCTTTAATGGTGTTTTGAATGTTATTTTGATTGAAATACTGAATCACTTTTTCATTTTCATCCGAACCTCCTTGTAAGGACAAGAATAATTTTCCAAAATTGGATTTACCCAAATATTCCACTTCTGCCGAAAACAATTTGTAGGGAATTTTATAGTCGCTGTGTACAACGGATAAAAGTTGTTCAAACGAAATTTGACCATTTAATTCGATTTCCAGCAAGGGAAACAAACCTACCGATAGTTCTGGTTGTAATTGGCTGCTTAAAGATTGAGGAATCGTCGCTGTTTTAGGAATTATAAATTGCTTGATGATAGGGTTTTCTTTATTTGATACGATTTCCTCCAACGTTCCTTTTGCAATAAGTTTTCCCTTGTCTATCACGGCAACGTGATTGCAGATGGCCTTTATCACGTCCATTTCATGAGTAATCAGTAAAATGGTGATCTTCAATCTTTGATTGATGTCTTTTAATAGTTGTAAAATGGATTGCGTTGTAACGGGGTCTAATGCGCTTGTGGCTTCATCGCAAAGCAGTAAATAGGGGTCATTTGCCAAAGCTCTGGCGATGGCAACCCGCTGTTTTTGTCCACCAGAAAGGCTTTTGGGATAATCTTTTGCTTTATCTTCCAAGCCTACAACTTTTAAAAGTTGGTTTACTTTTTCTGCAATTTCCGATTTGCTGGTATTATCCAATTCTAAGGGCAATGCAACATTGTCAAAAACAGTTCTGGAAGAAAGAAGGTTAAAATGCTGGAAAATCATTCCGATTTTTTTACGTTCTCTCGCCAATTCCCTATTATTTAACGTCGTTAAATCTTTTCCATTGATGATAATTTGACCTTGGTCGGGTTTTTCTAACAAATTAACTGACCGAATCAGCGTACTTTTCCCCGCACCTGAAAAACCGATGATTCCGACGATATCACCTTGTTCTATATTTAAACTTACTTCATCAAGTGCCTTGAATGATTGTTTTTCCTGATGAAAAGTTTTGGAGATATTTTTAATTTCAATCATTAGATTTCTATTGAATTTTTAGTTTGTTGATGCTACTAACCATTTGTTTTTTAGATTACTAATTATTCTTTATTTTTTATAAATTTTAGGGTAAAAAAAGGCGTTACGATTTGCCGTAACGCCTTCCCCGATATAATAACTCAATGACATTTACTATATAGCAACTCATCATTATTGATACCTTGCTAACGTGTGTTTAATAGTATTACCATTCATTTTCTTGCAATGAAAAACTGTCATTAGTTGATTTTGAATACAAATGTAGTACTTATTTGCCATTACTATATAAAGCCCATAGATATTATTTTATTAAACATATAATTTTGATGCTTTTACAAGAGCAACGTATATAAATAAGCGTTATGAGCGAAGTCACAGACACGATTTTCAGTTTATCAGACAAGGAGATTTCTCTGATTATTGAAAACTGTCTTTATTTGTCTTTACTTCAAAACTTTTCAAACCAATTAAATTTATCATGAATTATTTTTATTTTTTCTTCTTGAAGATAATTCAGAAAAGCTTTTGCGACTGGAGAGAAATTTTTTCCTTTCATCCAAATCAAATGCCAAGTAGTAACGATGGGTAATCCGTTGACGGGTATGATTTGTAAATCTCCGTTGAGTAGCTCATTTTTTATACCAATCAATGGCATTATTGAATAACCCAAACCCGCAATCACTGCTTGCTTTACTGCTTCGTTGGAAGTCAGTTCCATCTTTTTTCTGACTGAAACTTTATTCTCTTCAACATATTTTTCCATCGTATGTCTAGTTCCAGACCCTTTTTCACGATAAATAAGAGGAAGCGTTTCAAAGATGTCTTTTTCATAGTACTTATTGTCAAAAACTACTTGTTTGTTGCCGACCAAAAATAGTTTGTTTTGCATCAAGTCCTCTTTTTCAACTTGAAGATTAACGGGCAGTACTGAAACTAAAGAAAAATCTACCTCATTGTTCTCTAAACTTTCCAATACTTTGGCTTTGTTGGTTACATCCAAAATCAATTCTATACCTTCATGTTGTTTCAAGAAATCTGCCAAGAAATACGGAATGATATATTTTCCTGTAGAAACTACTGAAAGTTTTAGCCGACCCGTGAGCTGTCCTTTGTAAGTCAATGTCTTTAAATTAATGGCATTTACTTCATCCAAAATTCGCTCGGCAGCAATAGCGATTTCTTTCCCAAAATCTGTGATAAATAGCTTTCTGCCAACTACTTCTGTTAAGGGAATATCAAATTGATCTTGAAAATTTCTGAGCTGTATAGATACCGCTGGTTGTGTTAAATGCAGCTCTTCCGAAGCCTTTGTGATACTCTGAGTTTGGGTTACTTTCAAGAATACTTGTAGCTGATGTAAGGTATAATTCATAAATATATTTAATGATTATGCTTACAAATATAAATAAAAATATAAGAATGGCTTTTTAGAATTTGCAGTGTCAAAAAATAAAAGCAACTCAACATGACACGAATCACAATAGCAAAAGGCGATGGCATAGGGTCAGAAACTATGGATGCTACTTTGGTAATTTCTTAGCAGTAGGGGTGAAGTGGCTATTGAAGTCGAGGAAATTGAAATAGGCGGAAAAGTGTATATTGAATATACTATTTAACATAAGATAAATTATAATACGAATAGCTAGGTTAATCCTTAAGATCGATTTAAATTTCAAGAGTACTATTTTGCTATAATCATGAAGAAAATAGTACTCTTGAAAAACGATATTTATTCGAACACAATCACAAAGCCATCATTTCCTTTTAAGATAATATCTAATTTTCCATCAGAAGGAATGGTTATATTGCTTTGTTCAAAAGAAGGCTCGTTTGCTATCTCGTTTTTACCTGTTTTAATTAAAGTACCTTTTTTGTTTTTGAAAAAACTTAAATCTAGACTAAGGGATTTCTCTGTATTTTCTCCATTAATACCTGCTACATACCATTTCCCAGCGGATTCTCTTGCTACAACGTACAATTTACCAGGATAGCCATCAATAAATTTAACGTTATCCCAAGTATCAGGCAAATTTCTCAAAAAGTCTTTTACATACTCAGGTACGTGTTTCATGCCTTCAGGGCGTTCGGCATAATGTTGTATTCCCGATAAGAAGACAACAGAGGTTGCTAATTCAAAAGCCGAAGTAGTTACACGTTTTATACGAGGTATTTTGTATAAATTCATGGGTGTAAAGTCCATAGGGTCGAAAGCATTACGAACCATCGCAATCATTACCGAATGTTCTGGAGCTTTATTGGCAGCTTGTTGTGAAAAAGTTATCATTTCATAGCCATCAACAGCCTCAGTAGTCATGAGATTAGGGTAAGTACGGTGTAAACCTCTGGGCAAAGTAGCTCCATGAAAGTTAACTAATAAGTGATAGGTAGCGGCATCTTCTAATATATCCTGATAATAGTTAATCATAGATTGACCGTCTCCAGCAAAAAAATCTATTTTAACACCTTTTATGCCCATTTTTTGGATTCTGCTAAATTCCTCTACTCTGCTTTGGTGAGTAAGTAATTTATCTCTTGGCGTAAATTTTACTGTATTCCAGCTACCAGCCGAATTATACCAAAGAAGTAGTCCTACATTTTTTGTTTTGCCATAGTCTGCCAATACTTTTACAGAATCATATCCAATGGTGGCGTCCCAATTAGCATCTATCAAACAATATTGCCATTTCATGTCGGCTGCAAAATCTATGTATTTTTTCTGTGCCTTATAAACGGTAGAATCGTCTTTGTCTAAAATCCAACTCCATGATGATTTACCGGGTTTGATAAAGTCAGCATCCATTTTTTTAGCAGGCAATGCCAAGTCTGTACCTAAAGTTGACTCTGAGATGGTTTTTAAACTCCCTATTGCGATGATTCGCCAAGGGGTTTTCCAAGGTAATGCAGATTCAGGGTTTAATGTTGCAGTGCCATTCGTGAATACTTCGGGACTTTGTGGAAAGTTTATTTTGTATTCGCTATCAGGCGATTTTTGTTGTAAAGCCGTACCACAGTAAGTTCTGTCTAACGCTGCTTCAGTTATCAATAACCACGTATTGTTCGTTTTGAACAAAGCTGGATATATCCATCCATTAGGTCCAGGAGATGATTTACCTGTAGGTATATCTATTTCATAATGCGCTTCGTAGGAAGGATTGGTATGTTCAAAACCTGTTTGGGCTTCTGTTTTGGGTTGTAACCAAGCTCTTGAACCTTCATTAAAATGGAAGCTAGTCGCTTCGGCAACAATCTTTTTAATATCTGTAGATTTTTCAGGAAATTCATAACGAAAAGCCACACCGTCATTTGATACCCTAAATACAATATTCATCTTTTTCCCCGATGCCGTTTTGGTTTCCCATACTTTTTCAGTGGCTATATACGTAATATGGCTTTTTTTAGCGGTACTTATTAAATAATTGTCTTTGACTACTTTAGGGGTAGACGATTTTATCAATTGTAGATTTTTTGAGAAATCTTCATCTTCACGGATTACCCCCAACTTTGAATTACCGAGTACTGTTTCTCCCTTGTATTCGATACTGTAAGATGCTTGTTTTACATCACAAGTGACTACAATGTTCTTATCAGGACTTGCCACTTGAGTACTGGCATTTTGAGCATTACTGGTTAAATAGAATAAGCTGAATGCTATTGAAAAAAATATGTTGTTTTTCATTTTAATAGATTGATGAGTAAATTATCCTTGTTATTTCGGAATGATTTACTCAATTATCAATATCCAATATTTCTTTACTGGATATTGATAATTTAAAATTTACTTAAATAATACTTGTGAAAATTGGAAAATATCATGTCGCCAAACAGGCCAAGTATGTCCACCTGCATATTCGCTGTATTTGTATTTGATACCCATTTCATCAAATTTGCCCAACATTATTTTACAATTATTGTGTGCTATATCCTCTTTACCTCCCATAGAAACCCACAATTCTTTAAGGTTAGTATTGATTGTTGTCGCATTATTCTTCATAAAATCATACTGAGGGTCTGTTAGTTTAGGATTATTTGCCCACCATCCAGAGCTGAATACGCCCAAGTACGAAAACATATTGGTATTCTTGATGCCTGCATAAAGTGTTTGTAAACCTCCCATCGAAAGACCCGCCAAAGCTCTATGTTGGGCATCGGTTTCTACTTTGAAATTACTTTCTACAAAAGGAATAGCGCCATTTTTCAATTCATTTTCAAAAGCTCGTAATTGTGTTTCACCAAAATTGGCTATGCCACCTTGCCCACCAACATTACCGTCGAGCATGGCAATTACCATTGGTTTGGCCTTTTGTTCAGCAATTAAGTTATCCAATATTAAGTCTGTACGTCCTTGTGTAGCCCAACCACGTTGGTCTTCGCCACCACCATGCAATAGGTATAAAACTGGATATTTTTCAGTTGATTTGTCATATCCTGGCGGAGTGTAAACATACATTTCACGCCATGAATTACTAGCTTTCGAGAAATACTTTTTGATACGAATATCGCCATGAGGTACGTCTTTCAAAGCATAAAAACCTCCTTCTTTATACGGAATTTCAATGCCACTTGCTTGGCGACTCATCCCGTAAAACGTTTCGCTAGCAGGGTCGACAAGGGACACGCCATCTATCACTAATGAATAATAATGAAATCCACGACTAATAGAATCGGTTGTAACATGCCAAACTCCGCTGGTATCTTTTACCATATCGTATTTTTTACCTAAATCAATTTGTACTTTTTGGGCATTTGGTGCTTTTACCTTGAAAACTACACGATTGTCGGGAAGAATCTGAGGATACTGACCATTGCGAATATTCGTGCTGGCAGGAGTACCTAAAATAGTATATTTATTAAAAGATGAAACATCAACAGGCTTGAACAAAAATTGTGTATACATATATAACCCATTTTTCCAAACTTTGAAATCGTGTACACCAGGCTCGAGGTAGTAAATATGTGGTACATCGTTTTGGTATAGATAATCGTGTGTCCGTTTGCTAAAAGAAAGCAATCCGTCGTTATCACCACACGAAATCCAAAGGAGTTTAAGTTTCTTTTTGGCCTCTTCAGGATTCGGAACTAATTCTTGTGGAACTTTGGTATTGGGTGCAGACGAAAAACCTCCAACCCATGCAAATTTGTCTAAATTTCCTAAACCAAAATTAAGTGATTGCCCACCACCCATCGAAAGTCCAGCAATCGCGCGGTTTTCACGGTCTGTTAAAGTCGGATAGCTTTTTTCAACAAAAGGAATCAAGTCGTTCAATAAATCTTTTTCAAAAGTAGCAAAAGCCTGTACTTTATCAGGAGCCATAATATTGCCAACGGCGCGGTCGTCTTTCATCGCACGGCCATTAGGCATTACCACAATCATCGGTTGTATTTTTCCTTCAGCATATAGATTATCTAAAATTACCTGAGGTTTTCCACCGTTGAGCCACTCTTTTTCATCGCCACCAATACCATGCAAAAGGTATAATACAGGATATTTTGTTTTTTTGTTAAAACCAGGCGGCGTATATACTAAGGCTTTTCGAGTAGTACCTACGGTTTTAGATTCATATTTTATGGTATCTAATTTGCCCGTAGCAATTCCCGTTCTTACTTGGTCAAAGCCTTTTGGGCCTTCTTTTTCTATTTTCTGTGCATAAACCATAAGGTTCATTAGAAAAAATATAGAAAAACTTACTATTGTTTTTTTCATATTTGTATTATTAAAAGCTTAATTATGTTGTTGTTTTAGACTAAATATGTAATTTCTACTTAGGCGAATAAATGATGCTTTTATTTAAAGAGTTGTGGTAAAGAGTTGGCTAAAAATAATTTACAATTCATCCAAGTATGTCCTCCCGATACTATGAGGGGGGCTATTTTAATTTTCTTTTCTTGAAACATCGCAATATTCTGCTTTACACTTTCATATAAAAAATCTTCAGTTCCAACGCTAATTGTAAATAATTTTAATTGCTTATTTATTTTTGTAGCATCTGGATTCCAGTCAGTAAAATTCTTTTTAAATTCCTCTGTTGCTGTATATGGTGCATAAGAACACACATAAGCGAATTTATCCGTATTAGTTAGCCCAATATTAAGGGTTTGTCCCCCTCCTACTGAAAAGCCTGCTACTGCCCGATTTTTACTATCCGTTAGTACGGAATAATTGTTCTCTATATATGGAATGATGTCATTGATAACATCTTTAGTAAAGTCTGGCATTGGTGCTGGTCTGACATTACCATACGGCATCACAATAATCATGGGTTTAGCTTTTCCCGCTGCTATGAGGTTATCGGCGATAAGGTTTGCACGCCCCACTTTTGTCCATGTTTCTTCTGTATCAGAACCACCATGTATTAAGTATAAAACTGGATATTTATTGCCAGAAAAAGCGTCATAGCCCGGAGGAGTATATACAAGCAATTGTCGAGTAATCCCTAAGGTTGAAGATTTATAATAGCAATAATTAATTTTTCCATGAGGTACATTTTGAAGGGAATGAACAAGGGGTTTATCACCTTTAATATCTACGATACTGCGCTTGAATCTTTCGTTGGCAAAGATATAAGTATTGTTAGGGTCTGCTATTTGTACACTATCTACAAAAAAACTATATGGATATATATCTGGTTTAATAGCGGGTACAGTCACACTCCAAATCCCCGAAGTATCCTTTTTAAATGCAACAGGATTGGCTAAAAACTCACCAACAAGCGTGACTTTCTGTGCGACTTTAGAAAAATACCTAAAAGTAACACTATTATCAGCATGTACATCTGGTGAACTAATTGACGGTGGTCGTTGTGCTAAAACCGTAACAGTAGAAAACAATAAGACTTGAAAGAGGTAATTTATTCGTTTCATGGTTTTGATTCGTTTGAATACTTTAGATAATTGCTTTAGAATTATGCTATACTTTTTGAGATGCTACTTTTTGTTATTTAAACAATAGTGGTAGGGTTTCATTAAGATATTTCTTCACATTCATCCAAGTATGACCGCCATCGTTGATATATTTCTTATAGTTTATATTTTTAGCAGATAAATAATCCATAAACTCTACAGCTCCCTTGTACAAAAAGTCTTCGTTACCAACACTTGTCCATAGTAATTTTAATTGCTTGTTAGTATTTGGCGCATTACTCGTTATATGCCCGAAACTTTTATCCATTTCTGCTGGCGAAAGGTATGAGCTATAGCTACAGACCCAAGCGAAGGTATTCATATTGTTAAATGCTGTTCTTAAGGTTTGTCCTCCCCCACGAGAAAACCCACCAATAGCACGACTCTCACGGTTATTTTCAATATGATAATTATGCTCGATATAAGGTAATATGTTTTTTATCAAATCATTCTCAAAGTCTTTGGCACGTTTCACCCCATCAGCATCATCACGTACAATAGGGTCAGCTGGTTTTTGACCACCCAATTGTTCAGTCAGTCTGGCAGCGATATTCCCATAAGGCATTACAATTATCATTGGTTTTACCTTACCTTCGGCTATCAAATTATCCATGATGAAGTTTACTTTTCCTACTTTAAAAAAAGTTTCTTCGGTATCTGTAGTTCCACTAATGAGGTAATACACAGGGTACTTAACCTTGTAATTTTTAGCATATCCGGGTGGAGTATAAACTACTAACGAGCCTGCTGTCCCTGAAATAGAAGGATAATAATCGTAACTGACAGTGCCATGTGGCACATCTTTGATAGCGTATATTGAAGGAGGTGTATTGAGAATTTCTACAAGACTAGCCTTAAATCGTTCGTTAGGGAAAAATGCGACATTGGCAGGATCCATCACTGTAACACCATCAACTTGGAAACTATAAGGATAAATATCTGGATTAACAGGACCAACAGTCACACTCCAAATTCCCTGAGCATCTTTAGTCATTGATAAAGGCGATTTTTCAAATTGGGCATTCAGTTTTACATCCTTTGCCAAAAGAGACTGATAACGAAACGTGACGGTTTTATCAAGGTTCACCTGTGGAGAAACCACCAAAGGCCCACGTGGCGGTTGAGCAAAAACGTTGCAATAGTTAATCATTAAGCCAATAAGAAAAAAAAGCAATATCCTATTTTTCATTGTATGGAATTTTAATTGTATTTATTCAAATATTCTAAACGATGTTCTATTTATGATAATTGAAACATCTTGGTACGCCTTACATAATAATTAATACCTTGTACTACTTTGTGAAAGATATCCCGACCCAATGTATTTTTCCTGTTTCCTTTTTATGTTTTTAACATTGCTATTTTTTTCATCCTGCTGTACAAATGAAAGTAGTTTGTTATTAATCTGAGAAACTAAGTATATCGTCAAAATCTTTAGCATATACACTAACAGGTTGTGATTCACATGCTTTTATCTTTGTATTTAACCCTAAGCATACCTACGATATACAAGTCTTAAAAAAGGCGGAAAGAAATATTCTCTTCCATAAATATTACTTATTATCTACTCAACCATCAAATTTTCATTTTTACAAAATTAGAAACTAAAAATTCGATGGTTGAAAATTATGATTTACAAGAAAAGTTTAGTAAAATGATTAATCCTATTGACATCCAGGATATGGGCTATCTGGGTAATTTGCACAAGTACCATATTTATTACGAATTAAATTTAGAAGAGTTCCATCACAGAAAGAAGTAAATCCATATGTTGGTAGATATAATCCCATTTCTCCTTCGGTATCAGAATCATAATATATGTTAGTATTCCAAGAAGTACTAAAACTTGCTACTACCGTTTGGCTTGGGGCTAAAGAGAGACTCCATCTATAGACTTTAAAACCATAATTTGAACCAAAGTCAAAATCAAGAGTTAAGGTACCAATCGGTAGACTGTATGATGATAAAATCATGTTTTTTTGTACAGCCACATAAACAGTTAAAATATTTAGTGGTGAATAATAGTTAGTATTTCGCAACTGAACAAAAGACGTTCTATTACCTTGATTACAACAAACTTGCCAGTTTACACCATAAAACCTATAATCCAGTCCATTAGCATCCGACCCCGCCCCCCCTACATGTAAACGAGAATTTTTATCATTTGGTAAAAAGTTATATTTACCTTCTCTTTTTATCTTACTGATAATATCAGAATTTTTTAAATTTGGATTATCATTATCAAGAACAATTTTATTGTCTTGGCAGCTTATCAAAGCTCCCCAAAAACCAAGAGTAATAAGTGATATCATACGATTTTTTTTCATCATTGTAATTGTTAAAGGTTTGAAGATATATTGATTCTTGTAAATCCAGTATAAAAAATTTATGCCATTGGCAGCGAATGCTTAACCTAGGAGCAGATGAAGAATTTCCCCTACCTTTGCTTTATAAAATGAGATAGCATTATATAAAGCATAAGATTTGCCAACGCAGTGACGTAGTGAGATACTACGGCGAGCAGGGGGCAATGATACTTTGTTTAAAATTAACTTATAACACCATAGAACACTTATTGCAAAAAAAACATGGATAGTTCAACTAAGAGTTGCTACAATTTAAAAGATGAGTCCGACAATAGTTTTCAAATCACTAACTATTAATAAATATAATACTAGCAACTTTTTATTTAATAAATTCAAGAATAAAAATTATTAATATCACTTTTTTCTTTAATTCAACTACCTATTATTAAAATGTTTAATACGAATAGCAATAAGCTTTTTATTACTATTCTCCATTTAGATATAAACCTCTCAAAAATCAACTTTTAGGATGAAAAAATATTTATTTAGGCTTGATAATTTGATACTTTCCGCTCAGGTGCATCAAACTAAACATATACATTAGTCCATCATAATAAGGATCAAAATATCCATCTTCATAAGGTTCTAATTTAGCATTCCAAATCGCTCGCACAAAATCTACTTTGTTTTTGTCATGATTAATAAGCGATGCCGTAGCAGCGGTAGATACCAGTCCAATCGAATGCCTTAATTTTTTTACACTACCTGCTTGCAAAATAAAATCAGGTTTTGAACCATCTAAGTTAAATTGGTCGTCATAGGTATCAATACCTTTTGAACGAAGAAAGTTTTGAAACCTTTTTGCATAATCTTCTTGCCAAGATTTATCTTTCCCAAACCAAGTATAATCCATAGTAATGTTCATAGGTACTCTCCATGAATCATAACGAAAACCAGCAGGCATCCAGCGAGTTGGATGAGGTGCTCCACTAAATTCTGTATAGTCAGAATTTAGTCCCGTTACTGGATGACAAGCTCTGTGTAAAAATACCCGAGACGTATCGGCACATTCTTTATAAAACTGTTCATGACCATCTTTAGCATATAATGCCCATACTTCATAAAATGCAGGCAGGTGATACGATGGGTCTGTCCAGTTATAATTACTACCCTCTGGTACAAAAGTGATTTGCTTATGTTCTGTATTTATCAGATTATAAATATTTCCAGTACCATCTTTTTTCCACATGGCATTCAATATTCTTCTGGCTTCATTGTAATAATGAATACCCGTATCATTTCCCCATTTATTGGCTGCAAATAGTAAACTAGTGACATAATACAATTCGCCATCAGAAGCCGAGCCTTCTGATTTTTTTTTCATGGTTTCTGGATTTATACTCCATGCAAAATACCCTTCTCGTGGACCGCTTTGGTGTTGAAGGTGTTTTTTTGACCATCTCCAAATTCTATCGAAAACATCTTTTTTATCTAGTTGAACGGCAATCATCATTCCATAAGAAAGCCCTTCGGTTCGAGCATCATGATTTTTCACATCAGATACATAAGCCATAGAATCACCTACGGCAAAATATACCCGATTGGGTCCTTCAAAAATATCATAATATGCTTTGGCAAGTTTAGCCTCTATCTCGTTTTGACTATATCCTACTTCCAAAAACAGATTACGATATTTCCCCGAAGCAATGGATGCTTGGCTATTTCCTTTTTCTGAATTGCTTTTATTTTGTCCTTTTACTATAATTGGCTTGACTAAAATTATTGAAAATATTAGTATAATTGCTACTTGTATTTTATGGACTATTGCATTATTTCTCTGGTTTTTCATTTCCATTTATTTATATGAGATACGGTTTAAATCATCGCTGATTTAAACCGTATCTCATCAAACTATGTATCTTTACAACATCGCGTTTATCTAGTTTTCGATAACCCGTTATTCCAAAATGAAGGATTACTACTTAAAATATAATCTCTTCTTTTTAATAGTTATTTAAACAATAACGGAGCTAATTCATGTAAACTTCTACGCCATGTTTGGAACTCATGACCAGTTTTATCTGACACGTAAGAAACAGCGTTGAAACTTGCCTCTTTTAATGCCTCAACCGCTTTTATTACTCCTTCAGGTCTTTCTTTACTGCCACAGCTCAAAAATATAAGTTTCACCTTCGATTTGTCTTTGATGTCAGTTGGGGCATAAGTACCCCCACTTAAAAGAGCATAATGCGAAAATACCTCTGGCTTATTCAAAGTAATGGTTTTAGTTTCCATACCACCCATACTCAACCCACCCATAGCACGGTGCGTTTGTTTAGCAATTGTTCTAAAATGAGCATCTACGTATGGAATAAGCTCGTCTACCAAAACCGTTTGGAAAGGCTCTATTTTAAACTCTCTCATTTTTCCAAACTTTACTTCGTTGGTCATACCATAAGTATTTACGATAATGAAAGGCTTAATTTTTCCTTCAGCAATGAGGTTGTCCATAATTAAATTGGCATGACCTTGGTTCATCCAAGCGGTTTCGTCTTCACCCCAGCCGTGTTGTAAGTAAAGTACAGGATATTTATCCTTCCCTTTTTCATAGCCTGGTGGTGTATATACAAATGCTCTGCGAGAGGTGTTGGTACTTGGTGAAGGAAACAATACTTGCTGTACATGACCATGAGGTACGTTTTTGAGCGCGTAAAAATCTTGGTCATGTGCAGGAATTTCTATGCCACTTTCCCAACGAACTGATCCATAGTAGTTTAAAGCACTTGGGTCATTAAATTTACCTCCATCAATCTTGATATTATAGTAGTGAAAACCTTCGTCCATTGGACCTTCTGTAGTACCCATCCAACTACCATCACTGGCTTTCTCTAATTTGGTGCCTCCTTTGCCACCCAGACCTAAACTTACACGAACACTGTCAGCAGCAGGTGCTATTATTTTGAAACGAGCATAACCTTGCGAGTTTACCATTGGGTATTCTTGTTGTGGCTGATTGAGAGAAGATGGTTTAAAGTCTTCAATAATAGCAGGTTGCTGTGCTTGGGCAAAGGATATAGTACCCGCAACAATCGTGGTAAATATCAGAGATAAAAATGTGCTTTTCATAGTTTTTAGGTTAAATTGAATTTTAATAAATCAGTTTGTTAAAATATCAAGCTCTGCATAACCCGACGCAGCGTTTTCTTGAATATTTTTCAAGGCTTTTAGTTTTATATATCGGGCTTTTACACTTGTAAATTCTTTTATTTGCCATGTAGGGTTATTTTTGATATTGGCAAATTCGCCTTCGCTTACCAGTTGCCAGTTGGAATTATCATTTGAAACATAAAATTGATATTGCGAAATTATACTGGCTTCTGCCCACCAATTTTGGTCGGGCAGGTAGCGGAAACCTACCAGATTTTCCTCTTTACCTAAGTCAATTATTAAGTCAGTTGGTACTTTGTCTTTTTGCCAAGACGTATATTCGTTACCATCTAAAACATGAAGGGCTTTTTTATCCTGTATTCCTACTATCGACCAGTGCTTACGAGCAATTTCAAATTTTTCTTCGGCTACTTCGCTTTGTAATTTATTTTGTGGGCTAAAGGCTATGGCTTTTACAGTCACTTTTCCCAAACCTGTGTCAATAGCATCAGTATATTTACTTGATTTTGAGGTTGGTATGCTACCATCAAGCGTGTAAAATAATTCTGACTCAGCATCTGTTGGAGTAATATGCACCACTCCTGCCTGATTACGGGTAATTTGTGGGGGTGTTAAAATAATCGGAGCTTGGTACACTTCGATATTACTAATGAGTGGGCAAGCCTTAGCATCGGTAATATTCAGCCTAATTTGCGTAGCCTTGACGGTGTTAAATCTCAAAATTCGTTTATAGCCAATGGTAGTTTCTTTGGCAATTTGTTGCCAAGTGTCATTTACTTTTGCTTCTAAGGTAAAGGCTTTTACTCTTTGCCCTAGCCAAATAGGCTCTTGAATCAGAAAACGATTGAATGTGGTAGGTTTTGCAAAACTCACCGTCAATGAGGCTTTTGTGACACTATCATCAGTAGCCCAGTAGCTTTCTTTGCTTTGGTCAATAGCTTTTTGTGGTGCAAACTGGCTACTTTTTCCTCGTACATTCGTAGCTTGGGTTTTTGTATTTATTAAAAGATTTTTACTGAAAGCCTCACGTCTTGCTTGGGCAAAAGCAAGCACATTTTTTTCATCTGTTTCGTGTATCAGACCATTGGGCATTATTGGGAAATTAAGCAAAAGTGTACCGTTCCTCCCTACCGAATTATAGTAGGTATCCATGAGCTGTGGTAACGTTTTTACCTTTTTATCTTCTTTGGGATGATAAAACCATTCTGGACGTATAGAGGTATTTACCTCGCCTGGCACCCAAGTATTGCCGTTTTCTACACCGTATCGTAGCATTTGTTCGGGAACATCACCAGTGGCGTTTAGCAAACTCCAATTGGTTTCGCCCACATAGCCTGCCTCCGTACCTACCCAACGTAAATCTGCACGGTCGCCACCATCATTCCAAATCACAATGTTGGGTTGTAGCTTTCTTACCAGTTTGTAGGTGTTTTGCCAGTCGTAATAAGTTTTAGCATCAATCTTTCGGGTTTCGTTTGCACCACCGTAGTAGCCAGAGCCACCATTAGCTCCATCAAACCAAACTTCAAATATTTCGCCATAATTGGTTAGTAACTCTGTGAGTTGGTTACGAAAATAGGTGATGTATTCAGGTTTACCGTAGTCAGGGTGATTTCTGTCCCAAGGGGAAAGATACACACCAAATTTTAAACCATATTCCCTACAAGCATCTGCCAATTCTTTTACCATATCGCCTTGCCCATTTCGCCATGGAGCATTTTTTACGGAATAATCGGTGTATTTCGATGGCCACAAACAAAAGCCACTATGATGTTTGGCAGTAAAAATTATGCCTTTCATACCCGCCTGCTTGCATATTCTAGCCCACTGACGGCAGTCTAATTTAGTGGGATTAAATATTTTTGGGTCTTCGTTACCTAAACCCCAAGCCATATCTGTATAAGTATTTACCGAAAAATGAATGAAACTATAATATTCCATTTGCTGCCAACGCAACTGATTTTTGGAAGGCACTGGCAAAAGTGGCTCTGGTGCTTTTGTCTGCCCCCAAACCGTAAAGCTAAAAGCCAAAAACAATAGCGTATTAATGTAATTATTTTTCATATTCTTTAAATAGTGGCTGATTATTTATTTAGCCCACTTTTTCCCCTCGAATGTACGACGCCATTTATAATATTCATCTAATACTTCCAAAGATTTTTCACTGGGAACTGTACCCATCTTGGAGCTTTGCGAAAAGTGCATTACTGCATGATTAGTTTTAGTATATTGTTGCCAAAGGGGTAAACCTGCTCCATTAGGGTCACCATATTTGGCAAAGTTAGTCCAATAGCTCACCATAGCATCCGATATATTGGCATCCGTAGCAGTGGCTAATTTGCTTTGCGGACTGGTATGCCCAAATACAAAGCCTACGTCGTGCCCGTGTGGTGTGCCTTGTCCGTATTGTGGTGAATTTTCAGGGAAATCAGGATGTTGGTCAAAATAATAATAATACACTTTCGATTTACTGGTATTAGACTGTAAGTTTGCCCAAGCCCAAGTATGCCAGCCAAAAGCGGCATCACGTGCTAAATCTCGGGCAGTTTTAGGTACAGTAGTTTCGTTTACAGGGTATGCTTTTATCAGCTCATCAGCAAACTTTCCATAGCGTTTTTGTACGCCATCAGTATAATCTTTGGGTGTTTTTGGCGGACTAAAACTCAGCCCTTCATCAGAATTATAACCTACTAAAATAGGTGTATGGTTGTATTTACCTTGCTCATAAAGTGTATATTGGTCGTTAGGAATCACATAGCCATCAATAATAGGCCAACCACCAGGCATACCAAAACCTTGCGGAAGTTTTTCAATGTCTATTTTTCTAAGCTCAGCCAACGAACTTGTCCCTGCTTTTTTCATGTACTCTAAACCACTTTGCTCGGCATCTGCCAGTAATTTTTGATTTTCTCCAGGATATGTAGTTACCCTTGCTGGGCCAAAAGAACCACCACTCTGTGAAATAGCCCCATGAAACAGTCCTTTAGCCAAGGGCGAAGCACAAAGCATGCTTACGGCTATGCCTCCTGCTGATTCTCCAAAAATGGTAACTTTAGATGGGTCGCCGCCAAAAGCTGCAATATTACTTTTCACCCATTGCAAGCCCGCTATCATGTCAAGCAAACCATAATTTCCAGACGTTTTTTGAGGGGTTTCGGCACTTAATTCTGGATGTGCTAAAAAGCCCAATTGCCCAACTCGATAAGCAATTGAAACGTATACCACACCTTTTTCTGCCAATTTTTCACCTGAATAAACTCCCTCAGCGGTAGAACCAAAGGCAAAACCACCGCCGTAAATCCATACAATTACAGGTAATTTTTCTTTAGGACTTTTAGCGGGACTCCAAACGTTTAGGTACAAACAGTCTTCACTTTTACCTGATGGTGGGTTTCCACCTTGATAGGGAGCAGGAGCAAAATTCGTGGTTGCTTTTATACCTTCCCAATTGATTGCAGGCTGTGGGGCTTTCCACCTCAACTGCCCGACTGGTGGTTGAGCAAAGGGAATACCACGAAAAACCTGTTGACCGTTTTCAAAAGTACCTTGCACGAGCCCATTTTGGGTTTTTATGGGACTCCACACTTGGGAAAAAGTAGCAAAGCTTATTAGAAACAATGCTGAAATACAGAAAATTAGATATTTTTTCATTGTATTTTTTATGTTAAAAACAGTGAATATTACAACCAACTGTTACGTTTCATCCAGTCGAAAAGTGGTTCCATCCAACCTTTGTGACGAAAAATAAATCCGTGGTCACCTTTCGGGAAAATGTGCATTTCTACCTCAACTTTGTTCTTTCGTAAATTTTCAAAGTATGAAATGCTGTTATCCACATCTACCAGTTTGTCGTCCGCAGCATGAGTCAAATAAGCTGGCGGTGTATTGGCTTTGATTTGCAGTTCGTTAGAGAAAGCTTCAATGTCAGCATCAGTAGGATTTTTGCCGATAAGATTGTCCCGTGAACCGCCATGTGTAAGACCTTCCTTCATACTGATAACAGGGTAAACCAAGATCTGAAAATCGGGTCTTAGGCTAGTGTTATTAGGATTTTCGATATACGATTTTTCGAAATGAGTAGCAGCTGTACTGGCCAAATGTCCACCTGCCGAAAAACCCATAATGCCTATTTTATTTTTATCGATACCATATTTGTCGGCATTTTCTCGGAGAAACTTTATGGCTTGCTGGGCATCCTGTAATGAGCCTACTTTTTTATCTACCATTATGTTATCACTAGGCAACCTATATTTTAGCACAAATGCTGATATTCCCTTGTCTGCTAACGCTTTGGCAGTACTTATCCCCTCGCCATTGTATACAATTACGCTATAGCCACCCCCTGCTACTATTATCACGGAAGTCCCGTTTGGTTTTTCAGGTTTTATGTATTCCAACGTAGGTACGGTTACATCTTTATACATTCCTTTGTCGCCACCAGTTTCGGTTATATTAGTGGCTTTGGCATTGGGAACAGCACCTTCGTATAAAGGGGTAATCTGTTGAGCATTAGCAATATAGTTGCCTAAAACAAGGATAATCGCAAAGAGTTTATTTTTCATTTTTATAGGAAAAAGTTTTTTAATAATATCTAATCTATTTGTTGATACCTTTTTCAGCTATACTAATTTTGTTTTGAAATTTGATTTTCAACCCTAAAAAAGTCAAAATCTGCATATCCGCCTATATTTTTAGTCGCGTAGTTAAATAAGCCAAAACGATACCCCATAAAATGCGGAATAGTATAAGGCATTTTGATAGACCTGCCAATAGGTTGCCAAACTTTCCCATCAAGACTATAAAAGAAATAACCTGTATCCGCACGATTTTTAAAATCGCATTCAGCTTTTAGAAAGATGGTATTTTGCTTTAGGGATACTTTTTGTACCTCAACTGGTTTTCCAGATGAAGCATCATACATTACGATTGATTTTTCTCCATTTTCAATTCTCACACCTACTAAACCAAAGTTTTTTTGCAGTAAACTCAATCCTGCAAAGTCTCCTTCTTTCATTTTTGAAATATCTAAAGATGTAATTCCTGAACAAACTGGTCCGATGGTTCGCTGAGTAAGCGTATTTCTAGCTAAAACAAAACTGCTATCAATTCTGCCTGTTTTTAATCGTAAATATCCTTTTCTTTCAGCAACTGACCACAAATTATTATCAGGATTATGATTCCACTGCCATACTAAAGGCAAACTTAGTTCTCCTTTTTTGCGGGTAAATTCATCGGAAGCGACAATGCCAGGGATTAAACTTCCATTGACTGGAAGGTCTAATTTTTCGGGAACTTTACCATTTTCGCCCAATACTGGCCAACCATCTTCCCATTTTACTGGTACTAAATAGGGAATCCGACCAACTCCACCAAAATCACGAAATAGGTACGAATACCATTTCCCGTCTGGGGTATCAATCAGTCCACCTTGAGCTACGCCCAAATCTTGCAATCCTACTTTACCCTCCCAAGGCCCCGTAATTTTATCAGCTCGGTGAATTACTACAGTACGCATACCGCCACGTGGCCAGCTAATATTGAATAAGTAATATTTACCATTTACTTTAAAGAGCTGAGAACCTTCTGCGGGCAAACCACCGTTGGTTCCTGATGGTGTACTGGCATTTTCGATAATTACTTGTTCCGTACTCCCTTCTTTAACGCCAGAAGCATCAGCATTGAGTTCTACTAATTTGAGCTTACCACTACCATAAATCAAATATGTACGACCATCATCATCAAAAAACAAAGTATGGTCATGATAAGAAGGTCTGAAAGAAATAGCTTTCCAAGAACCTTTTTCAATGTTTTTAGTGGTATAAATATGTGTTTTGCCTGTGGTTTGTGCAAAAGTAGTCAGATAATATATTCCATTATGCAGTCGTAAGCTACTTGCCCATGAGCCTCTGCCATAGGTACTTTTGCCATTAGTTAAATTCAGTTCGTTAACGCTGGCAAGGGTATCGTAAGCATAGCCAACCATTTCCCAATTGACCAAATCTTTTGATTTCATAATAGGCACACCCGGACTCATGTGCATGGTTGTGCTACTCATGTAGTACGTATTTCCCACTCGAATCATAGCCATATCAGGTACATCTGCAAAGATGATAGGATTTTGCGCCTGTTTTACTTGTGCAAATACTTTTTGACTAAATATTAATATAGTCAGGAATAAAAATCTTTTTATCATTTTGTTCAATACTTAAACTGTTAATGAGTACTTGTCTCTCAAGTTTTCAGAAACAACATAATCCCACGTTATTATTTATTTAAACATACTGTCATTACCTGTGTATTTCAGGTATTTAAAAGAGGCAGTATTATTGCTGTCTTCACCCGATGAGGTTGCATACATCCCATAAATACATCCAATAAAACCGCCTGCTGTTTTTGTACTCAAGTATTTTCCATCTACTTTATCTTTGATGAGAGTCCAATTCTCTTTATCAATAGCATAATAAAAACTGTACTTATCTCCTTCCGAGCTGATTCGAAGTTTTACCGCTGCTTGTTTAGGGTTAATAGGTACTTCGGCCAATAAAGTCATGGTTTTATCTTTTGTATTACTTTGAAAAAGTTGTAATACATTCTTTCCTTCTACAATTGATTTACCTAAAAAATAAAAGTGCGTTTCATTCTGAAAAATCACTAACCCTGCTTTTTCATTTTCCTTTGTTGCAGAAAATGTCAAGGCTGTTTCGGCTGTGCTGTAAAGATGTTGCTGGCGTTTTCCGATAAAAGATGGATTGGCAAAATCCATTACTGTTGCTGCTTTTAGCTTTAGTGTTAAACCTTTTTTAGGAGAAACTGCAAAAGAACTTGAATCAACTGTTCGCATGAACAAAAGTGATGGGTCTAATTTTTTGTCGAAATTGAATGTATAAGTAAAATTACCCGATTGTGGCAATGCTTCTTTTTGTTTTTCCTCCTTAAAATCAGTAGTATAGCTGTATTTTATTTCCTTGCTATCAGGATTGATAATTGGCCATTCATCTTTCCATGCTACTGGAGCAATAAATGTTTCCCGTCCTGTATTATAATAATCTCCTTCATAAGGACGAACAGCTAGAAAAATAGCATAAGTCTTGCCATCTGGTCCATCGACAAACTGCGCATGACCAGCTGAAGTAATAGGGTCTTTGCGGTTTTCAGGTAAATCTCTTTGTGTTAAAATAGGATTATTTTCATAAGGGATGTATGGTCCCCCAACAGATTTACTTCTGAGTATAACTTCTGAGTGATTGACAGAAGTACCACCTTCTGCGGCATACAAGTAATACCAACCAAAACGTTTCATAATATGTGGTCCTTCAATCCATACGGGTTTTTTGCTGATGTCTACTCCTCCGTTTACTAACTGTTGTTCTTCCCCTGTAACTTTTAGGTTTTTATAGTCAAATTCATACATACGAATAGTACGATGTCCTGAATAAAGCGGTTTGTAATTAGGTGCGTCGCTATTATAAACGATATAGGCTTTGTCTGTTTCTTCATCAAAATAAAGCGAAGGGTCTATTCCTTTTACCTCTGGCAGTTTTACGGGATTACTCCATGGCCCAGCGGGGTTGTTTGCAGTTACCACAAAATTTCCGTCGTGGTCAATATCAGTACAGGTCACGTAAAAAACGCCTTTATAGTAATTAATAGCAGGCGCAAATAGTCCACGAGTCATGCGCTCGCCCATAAAATCCATTTGCGATGGGCGGTCAATTACATTACCAATTTGTTTCCAATTTTTAAGGTCACGACTGTGCATAACTGGAATGCCAGGGAAATACGAAAAGGTAGAATTGATAAGGTAATAGTTTTTTCCTACTTGTACAATACTTGGGTCAGGGTAGAAACCCGTCATGATAGGGTTTACTAACGTTGTTTTTTGTGCGTTTGTGATATTGATTATGATCAAATATGTCAGTACTAAAACGAATATTCTTATTTTCATGATAATAAAATTTCAAAGATTTATTTTGTTGAAAAAGTATAGATTTTACCCTTTTGTGTTGGTATATCAAAAAGTACCGTTTCTTTCAATTCAAGGGGTTTAATAGTTGATTTTTCAGAAATAATCGGACTTGGAATTTCTTCTAATTGATAAAATGGATTAGGGTTTTTTCCCAAAGCTTTACTCAAAGTAGCTCCTGTGCTTGATTTTAATTGATTAGGCAATCTCAAACGAAGGTTTCCTCCTAAAGTAGATTTTATTACTACTTTAGTAAGTTTGGCATCTTTCCATTGCATTTCTACTACTTCAAATCCCCCTTTAGCACGAAGTCCTCGAATAGAACCTTCCGTCCAAACGTCGGGAAGAGCAGGCAATAAATGTAGCGCATCGTCGGCACTTTGCATGAGCATTTCAGTAATCCCAGAAGTACAGCCAAAATTACCATCAATCTGGAATGGAGGATGCGCATCAAATAAATTGTTGTAAGTACCCCCACCTTCGGCATTTACGCCCAATGGTGTAAGCTGGTTTTTAATTAATTGATAGGCATGATTTCCATCTTGCATTTTTGCCCACCAATTTACTTTCCAGCCCATGCTCCAACCTGTGGAAACATCACTACGCTGCATAAGCGTATTTTTGGCTGCTGCAAATAATTCAGGTGTTCTGTAGGCCGATATTTGATTGGATGGAAACAAACCGTACAAATGCGAAATATGACGATGGTGGTCATTAGGCTCATCTACATCATCGAGCCATTCTTGTAATTGATTATGCTTACCGATGTGCATTGGGGCTAATTTACTACGCATTTGCTTAAGGGTATCCACAAAGGCATGGTCTTTACTAAGGGCTTCGGCGGCTCTTATGGTCGTACTAAATACATCATAAACAATTTGATTATCCATCGTTGTACCCGCATCTAAAGAAGACCCCTCATGCGCTCCTGGGGCATTCTCGGGTGAGTTAGCGGGTGATACCACAAGCCAATGGTATTTAGGATGTTCTACTAAAAAATCAACGTAAAATGTAGCTGCCCCTTTTAAAATAGGATATACTGATGTTAAATATTTTTTATCTCCATTGTATAAATAATGTTCCCAAAGGTGCTGGCTTAGCCAACCCCCTCCAGCATTCCAAACGCCCCAAAATGCGCCATCTACAGCACCATTAGTGCGCCAAATATCTGTGTTATGGTGTGCCATCCATCCACGAGCACCATACATAACTTTTGCTGTTTCTTTGCCTGTCTCTGATAATTCTCTTATCAGTTTGATTAAAGGCTCGTGCAATTCAGAAAGATTGGTTTTCTCAGCAGGCCAATAATTCATCTCAGTATTGATGTTGATGGTATATTTACTGTCCCATGCTGGACGTAGTTTATTATTCCAAATACCTTGTAAGTTGGCTGGCTGTCCGCCTGGTTGTGAAGAGGAAATCAATAAATACCTTCCATATTGATAATATAGTGTAACAAAATGAGGGTCATAAGCCTTACTGAATTTTTTCAAGCGTTCATCAGTAGGCAATTTTACGGCATCTGTTGTCCCCAAATCCAGTTTTACTCTATTAAAATATTTTTGATAGGCCGCTATATGGCCATTTACAATGGCATCATAAGGTTTTGATAAAGCTCTATTCAAATATTCTGAAGCTCTTTTATTTTCGTCGGCACTTATATCATCATACTTGTTAAAATTGGTAGCAATCGAAATAAAAATCGTTGCCACATTTGCATCTTTCACCGATATAGAACTATCGGTAGTGGTCATACTTCCTCCTTCAATGTTGAATTTTGTTATTCCTTTGAGCCTAACCAAGCCTTTTACGCCTTCATGGTCGGAGGTAGTGGCTGATAAAGTAAGTTCTTTGGTTGGTGTTGTGGCTATTGATTTTTTAGTGTGTGGTGAAGAATATGTGGCTGTAAATGAAATACTATTAGCTTTGTTGGCTGTAAGCCTCAATACAATTACTCTATCAGGAAAAGAAGCTAAGGCTTCACGGGTATATGTAACATCTCCGACCGAATAAGTGGTCGTAGCAATTGCTTTCTCAATATCTAACGCTCGATGATAATTTGTATATTTTTGGTGTCCCTCAAAAGTAAGATGTAAGTTGCCAACAGGCTGAAATATCTGTCCATGCGATTTTTTAGTAATAATTGACTGATTCGTTAATTTTTCAGCTTCTTTGTATTTACCTTCAAAAATCAATTTTCTGATAGCTTGTAATGCTCCTAAAGCGTCGGGGTTATCATTGCGATTGGGACTACCACTCCAGACGGTATGCTCATTAAGCTGTATAGTTTCTTTTTCAACATTCCCATAGACCATTGCTCCTAAAAATCCATTTCCAATAGGCAGTGCATTTTCCCAAGTATTTCCCGAAGGTTGGTTATACCATAGCTTTAATTGCGATTTATTTTGTGAAAAGCAATGTGTGACTGATAAGAGTAAAAGTACTAAGTAAATTTGTTTCATAAATATTGAGCTTGTTTGAGTATTAGCTTTTATTGATTCTACACCCGTATATGTGTGTTCGGTAATGAATATACGTGTACAGACGACATCACGCTTTTTTGATGGTGTAAAGTAAGCAAATCAATAAAAAATTGAGTAGCACAAATTGGCAAATATGCCTTCAAAATGTTCAATAGGTATGAAATTTTCAAATTAATATAAATAATATTATAAAATGGGCTCTGTATAGGTAAAAATCAAATAGGTTTTTTATAAAATATACTATTGGGACAACATAAAACTATGCTCTATTATCGCTAATTATCCTTAATATTTAAAAGTATTTTAAGCGTTAATCCCTCAAATAAAAGACTGCTCCAAATAAAAATATGGAGCAGTCTAGTCATCAATTAAGTCTTAATAACCTGGATTTTGTGTAAATGCAGGACCTTCTACCGTACGATCTATTTCAGTTTGTGGAATTGGTCTCAAAACATGGAAATCTTTTATATAAGGACTAGCCTCATTATTCCAAAGTTTTATACGTTTAACCAATGTCTTGGTACGTACTAAGTCATGGAATCTCATCCATTCGCCAAATAATTCACGGCTTCTCTCATCCAAAATAAAGTCGACAGTTACATCTGCTTCTTTGATTAACATAGCATCGGCTGCTGCTGCATTTTGAGCTGCGGAATTAGTCTTACGATATGCTGCTCTTTGACGTAGTACATTTAATAGTTCGGCAGCTTTTGCTTTATTACCTGATTGAAGGTAAGCTTCTGCACCTACAAGATATACTTCTGCAAAGCGTGTAATCACAACTGGACGAGTTGAAGGGTCATTGAAATTGCTTCCTCGGCTTGGATCCATGTGTTTCTTTATTGCAGGATAAACATCTGATTTCCAAAGGCTTGGTGGAACAATAATTCCTTTAAATGGTCTTGTGCCATTGAATTGTGGAGCTCCAACAACCTCAAAGTCTGGAAGCCAAACCGCAGTATCAACACCTATTTGTGTGGTATAACCAATTCCTCTTTTGTTATTGGCAGCTGTCACAGTATTCGTAATTGATTGATTAGCAATATACACGGTATAAAATGTATTCGCGAATCTTGAATCAATATCTCTTTTTACAAAAGCTTGGTCAAGAAAATAATTCTTCCCAGCAACGTCTCCAGTAGCTTGTTTAACGCTATTAGGACGAATACGTTGATATGGGCGACCATAATATGAATCACGAACCATCAATGAAGTACCTGAATTCACCAAAACACCACTCGCATTCACAGTTGAGTTAACGCCACTATTATTAGGGTAATTCCAGTTTGTAAACCAAGGTGTAAGATTTTGTGCGGCACCACCACTAGAACCACCACCCACAGAATAATATCCAAATTTTGCATCATTTGAGTGGTCACTTACAAACATCGTTTCTTTACCATAGTCATTAGCAGGTACGAAGGCATCACCGAAATCCTGCCATAAATCCAATCCGTATGTTGCCTTATTAGCAATTATATCACTTGATATTTTGGCAGCTTCCGCAAAGTCTGTTTGCGAATTTGTCAACCATCCACGTGTAAGGTATGCTTTAGCCAAGAAGAACAGAGCAACAGGCTTAGTTGCTGCTTTCCCTAGGAATGGAGCGGTTGGCTTATCCGGTAAATCAGCAGCAGCTTCAGTTAAATCCTTAATGATTAGCTTATAAACTTCTGCTGCTGGGTCTCTTTTTGCAGCTTGAGAAGGAACTGTTATAAATTCAGTATGTAAAGGCACATCTCCCCACGTCTGAACTAAATATAAATACCAAAATGCTCTTAAAAACTTAGCTTGCGCAAGATATTGTTTTTTAGTTGCGTCTGGTAGGTCAATAGCTTGACCAAATTTCAATACACCATTTAGTGTATTAATAGATGTAAATGATGATCCCCATGCCGAACCAAAGTTAGTACCATTGAGTCCGTTGAAAGTATGAACAGGACCACCCCCGCTACTTGCACCTTGAATAAACTCATCAGTTCCTGCTTGCATTTCTGAAGAGAAACCTTCAGTACCCCATTGGTTACGAATTTCATTATACACCCCTGCAATACCTCCAAGTACTCCCGCTGGACTATTGAAATATGAAGGTACGATTTGCGATTGTGGGTGTTCTTCAAGTATTTTTTCACAACCTAAACTTAAAAATAAAGTACAGGCTAGTATGGAAATTTTTATTTTTTTCATGTCGTTATCAATCATTAAAATTTAAGATTTACGCCTAAAGTAAATTGACGTACTGGCGGATTATTTAGGTTTACACTAATTACACGGTTAAAATTACCGCCCTGAATTGTATTCCCATATCCATTTCCTTCTGGGTCAATCGCAAGTTTATCTTTTACTAATGGTGAATAAAGGATAAATGGATTTGTTGCATTCACGTATATACGAGCAGAACTAATGCCAAGTCTACTAAGTATTTTTGTAGGTACAGTATAGCCAAAATTAATACTTCTCACTTTTATAAATGAACCATCTTGGTATTGTGTTGTAGATGTAAAGTCTCTTACACCACCCCCTGCATTTGGTCTAGGGAAAGCATTTGTTGGGTTTTCTGTTGTCCAATAATCCATTACTAATTGGTTAGAACGGCCTTGGTTAAGGAATCCAAATCCAGAACCACCACCAGATGTTCCTGCCAAATAAGGAACTAATACTTTCATACCCATACGTGCGTATGTAACGATTGATAAATCAAACCCTTTAAAACTAATTCTATTGGTAAAGCCACCTTCCCATTTTGGTTGGAAGTTACCAATAACTTTGCGGTCATTAGCATCAATTTTACCATTACCATCTACGTCTTCAACCCTAATTTCTCCTGGTACTTGTACTGGCGAGGTTTGTTTTGCCAACGTACCGTTGTCTTTATCTGATTGTTGCCATATCCCGATTTTGTTGTAGTCATAGATAACTGTGAGGGGTTGTCCAACAAACCAAAAGTTTCCTTTATTATCTAATTCAGACGGAGTTGTAAGCTGAGTAATTTTTTCACGATTAAAGAAATAGGTTACGTCAGTACTCCAATTAAAGCCATTTTTATTTCTAACAATATCGAATATTAAAGAAGATTCAAACCCACTTCCTTCAGTTTTTCCTAAGTTTTTCAAGGCAGAACCTGCTCCGTTACTTTGAGGAAGGTTTACAGAAAGCAAAATGTCTTTCGTATTTTGTTTATAAACATCAAATGAACCCGTGATTCGGTTATTTAATAACCCAATTTCCAAACCAAAATCAGATTGTGATGTTGATTGCCAGCCTAAATTGCTTGCAGGTAAACTTGTTACTGTATAGGCAAGTGCTTGTCCAGCAGTTGTAGTACCAAAGTTATAATATCCAGAAGACAATGCACCTAAAGTTGCATAAGCATCTACGTTACGGTTACCAGAAATTCCCCAACCACCTCTTAGTTTTAAGTTAGAAAAGACGGGAAGGTCTTTCATAAATGGCTCATCAATAATATTCCAACTCAAACCAATGGCAGGATAGTTAAAATACTGATTCCCTGGAGATAATGTAGAAGAACCATCTCTACGGAAAGTAGCTGTAAGCGTATATTTATCATTGAACGTATAGTTCAAACGTGCCATATAAGACACTAATCCTGTTTCTCCGAAAGAGTTACCAAAACTAGTATTAGCAGTCACTGCTCCAGATGCCAAAGTAAAGTTTGCAGTTTGAATATAATCGGCTGGTACGCCTTTTACATTAAAATTGCTACCTAAATTATGGTTTTTTGTAATTTCATATAGCGCAGTTAACCCTATTTTATGTTTTTGAGCAAAAACTTTATCGTAATATAATAAGTGCTGTAAGTTCACATCCCAATACTCTGTATTTCTAATATCTGCACTTGATACACTTTGATCTGTTCCTGTGTTAACAAATGTATTCGGAGGGCTATAACCATTAAAATGTACTTGGCTAAAGTTAAGACCAGCATTGAAGCGGTACCTAAGCCCATCCATGATATTTACTTCTGCATACAAGCTATTGAAAGTTCTTAAAGAACGCTCATTTGAAAGTATATCAGCTCCACGAGAGATAAGCGTCAAGGGGCTAACAGCTTGAGCTTCGATTGTACCTTTTTTAGGGTTTAAGTTTACAGACCCATCAGTATTATAGGCAGAAACTAATGGAGAAAGACGTACCAGTTCTGTTGGAATACCACCACCCGCAGGGTCGTTCTTATGTGTCAAGGTATTAATTGTATTTAACCCAATTTTTACATGCTTCCCAATTTTTTGGTCTAATGTTGCACGTATAGTCGCACGGTCAAAGTTTTGGTTTGGCAAAATTCCCGTTTCGTTGAAATAGCCAATCCCCATCCCATATTGTGTATTTTCTACCCCACCTTGTAAACCAAGTTGATGACTAGTATTAAACCCTTGTTTGTACAATAAATCCTGCCAATCCGTTGAAACGCCAGCAGCTAAATTCGCTTTTTCCTCATCTGTTAGCGGGTAAGCCGTTGTTCCTGCACCTTGGGTATTATAAGCTGCTGATAAATCTTTGAACTTTGCATATTGTTCTCCATTCATCACATTGTACTTGCCCATCATATTCGTAATTCCATGATACCCATCATAAGTTAATACAGGCTTTCCAATTTTACCTCTTTTGGTCGTTACTAAAATAACCCCACCCGCACCACGCGAACCATAAATTGCCGTTGCAGAGGCATCTTTAAGAATTTCAATATTTGAAATATCATCTGGATTAATATCATTTAGTCCGCCATAAGGAATACCATCAACCACCACTAAAGGTCCATCAAGTCCGTCGCCATTACCAGTTGTCAGTGAGCGATTACCACGAATACGAATCGACGCTTGACTACCTGGAGTAGAACCATTACTTACGATTGATACCCCTGCTGCTCTACCCTTTAAAGAGTTTAAAAGGTTTGGTGCTGGTACTTCTTTTAGGGTTGCCTCGCTAACCGAAACAACTGAACCAGTTATGTCTCTTTTCTTTTGAGTACCATAACCTACAACGATAACTTCGCCCAACTCTCTGTTATCAGTAAGTAAGGTAACATCAATGACGGTTTTTGTACCAACGCTAATTTCTTGTTTTATATACCCAACACTTGTAATAACAATCGTAGCATTTTTAGGCAAATTATTAAAGATATACTCCCCATTGCTATTAGCAACCGTACCGATGTTTGTTCCTTTAATTAAAATTGAGGCTCCGGGTATTTCCTTCCCTGCATCTGTTGTAATACGCCCTTTCAGGGTTTGAGCACTCAGCGTAATACTTGAAATACAAAAGAAAATAATATACATCATAATAGTGTATAGTTTCTTTTTCCTTTGTAAGATTGGATAGTTGAATTGTTTCATAATGAATTAGGATATGATTGTTTTAATAAAAAATAACACTTAATTGCTGTCAATGGTAGTTTTGACGGTGTAAAGTAAAAAAAATGAAAAACAAATATTTAGCACTAATCGTTAGATATGCATTTAAAATGTTTAATTGTATAAAAAAATGTCAATTTGACACATTTATAATCATATAATATCCCTATTTCGAGGTAATATCCCGTCTAAAAAGTAAAAAATAGGGTTTAATTGCCCATTTTTAAATAGTACATGAATAAAGTATAAGTCTGAAATCCTTATCTTGGTTTATATGATACGCTCAAAATTGTTATTGAAGTGAAAGGGATTATATGTAGCAAAGTTATAAAATTAGAAGGCACCACTGACTCAGGGTGGGATACCACTCTGGGCTAGTAGTGCCTTGAAATGTCTTCAACTAATAAAGTAGCTTTATTTTCCTCTTTTTAACTTAATGTATTCAGTAGGCGAGATTTCGTATTTGATTTTAAAAGCACGCGTAAAATAGTTTGGATTTGAAAAGCCCGCTTCGTACGCAATTTGCGAAATTTTCATATCACTTTTTTCAAGCAATGGCAACGCTTTAGTCAATTTAATTGAACGGATATACTCTATTGGGGTTTCACCTGTAATCTTCAAGAGTTTACTATAAAGCGTCCCTCTACTCATATTCATTTTCTGGCTTAACTCTTCAATTGATAGCTCAGAATCATGAATGTGTTCATCAATGTATTTGTTTATTTTTAATAAAAATTTTTCGTCTTCCAAAACAACCTCTGTTTCAGATGTTTCAATATTAATTTGCTTTTTATATGTATTTTTGAAAGTACTGTTCAGTTTTAAAAGGTTGTCTATTTTAATACTAAGCACCTCGAAACTGAATGGCTTAGTCAAATAGTCATTTGCCCCTGTTTTAAGCCCTTCTAGCTGTTCTACTTCATCTGTCAAAACAGTTAAGAGTATAACGGGAATGTGCTTTGTCCTTTCATCTTTTTTTATTTTGTTAACCATTTCTATTCCATCCATATTGGGCATATTAACATCACTCACAATGATTTCTGGATGCGATGATAATGCCTTTTGCCACCCCTGTTTCCCATCTGCGGCTTCGATGATTTTATATTTTGATTTTAAGCTTTCCCTTAAGAATATACGTAGGTCGTAACTATCGTCAACAATCAAGACTACAGGTTTTTCGGTAACCTCGATTTCATCCTCACTCTTTTCTATATACGACAAGCTTTCAGATTCAATTTTTTCGTCCTCTTTATTGGTTTGGTTAATTTTTTGTTGTTCTTTAAAAAAAGGGAAATATAGCGTAAAAACACTTCCCTTATATTCTTCACTTGCTAATTTGATGGTTCCGCCATGTAACTTAACAAACTCCTGAGCAATAGATAAACCAATTCCGCTACCTTGGTTAAGAATGTGAGATGGACTACTTACTTGGAAAAACCTTTCAAAAACTTCTGCCTGCATATGATGGGGTATACCAATGCCAG
Source organism: Arcicella aquatica (assembly GCF_034928825.1). NCBI lineage: Bacteria > Pseudomonadati > Bacteroidota > Cytophagia > Cytophagales > Flectobacillaceae > Arcicella > Arcicella aquatica. The sequence continues at coordinate 40,725 of NZ_JAYFUL010000045.1, forward strand.
AATCGCCTATGATTAGTTCGATACCATTATTTGATATAGATTTGACATGACAATACACATTACCATTTTCATTCGTAAACTTTATTGCATTTGAGAGTAAATTTATCAAAATACGCTCCATTTTATTTTTATCAAAATAAGTAGTATACTCATCAATGTTACTTGCAAATTCAAGATGAATGTTTTTTTGAGACGCAATATACTTAAATGAGTCAAAGATTTCCTTCACCAATGGAACAAGGTCTTGTAGCACTGAATTTAACTTGAGTTCATTTTCCTCAATTTTCCTAAAATCAAGTAATTGATTAACAAGATTCAAAAGTCTTTTTGAATTTCTATTGATAAGATTGAGCATTTCAATTTTATCATTGTTTTTCTCACGAAACAAAAGATTCTCGACTGGATTCAAAATTAAAGTAAGTGGAGTTTTCAATTCATGACTCAAATTGGTCAAGAATTTAATTTTAAGTTGTTCCAATTCCATCCTACGCTCCGCCTCTGTTCTCTCCTGTTCAAGTGCAAATTCATTTTTTAATTTTTGTACTCCCCTTCTCCTTATCACCCATAAAGTAAATATCAATACTGCCAAATACATTATATAAGCATAATAAGTACGCCAAAATGGTGGATGTACATTAATAAGAATGGTTTTTTCGGGAGTTTGCCAAGTTCCATCCTCACTTTTTACTTTCAACCTAAAAATATATTTCCCAGGGTCTAGGTTGGTATAAACGGCCGTCGTCACTGAGCCTACATTGTTCCATTCTTTATCAAAGCCCTCAAGCTGATAAGTATATTGGTTTTCATGCGGAGCAGTGTAATTTAAAGCGACAAAGTCTAAAGAAAAATTTTGTTTATAGCTTAAGTTGATTTCTTTGGCTAAAGTAATATCCTCTTTAAGTTCGCTATTTTCAGTAGGGTTAGCTCGTTTATTATTGATTTTTATATCGGTAATTACAACCGACGGAGTTTTAGTATTTTGAAATAATTGAATAGGGTTGAAAAAATTAAAGCCATCAAGCCCCCCAAAATACATTTCTCCTGTCTTTGATTTGATTCCAGCACCTATATTGAAGGTTGTATTTTGAATACCATTTCGATAAGTAAAATTCTTAAACCTTTTTTTACTTAAATCAAACATCGAAATTCCTTTATTAGTACTAAGCCACAACTTTCCACCGTCGTCTTCTAATATTTTATAAATAACATTATTAGAAAGTAAGTGTTCTTCTCCATATTGCTCAAATTTCCTTCTTTTTTTATCGTACAAACACAATCCTTCTCCCCACACACTCACCCATGTTCTATCGTGTTTGTCTGAGTAAATACTTAGTATTCTATGGATGGGGAAATTTTCATTCTTTTGATTAAATGCACTCAATGTCTGTTTGTCTGCATTATAAATAATAAGACCACTTCCATTTGAGCCTACCCAAATATTTCCTTCTTTATCTTCTTCTATGGCTGTAATGTAACTATTTAAGGTGTACTGTTTTTTAAGGTGTTCATCAAGTATATTCTTGAAAGGAACAAATGTACTTGACTGGGCTAAACAGACATACAAGCCTGCGCCATTTGTACCAACCCATAGGTTTCCCTTCGAATCTGCCTTTATGCAATTAATCACGATAACAGATTTATTCAATTTGTCTTTAATAGCAAACAAGGGTTTTGTTTGGTGCGTTTTTTCATTGATACTAACGATGCCATCGCTGCTAGTGCCAATAATCAAATCGTCTCCTTTTTTTTCTAAAGCCGAAATATTTTTAATCTTTCCTTGGGGAGAGTAAATAGGAACATCATGAAAAACGTTTTTTTTAGCATCAAAAATATTAAGCCCTCCCCCATCTGTACCAACATAAAGATTCCCAGAAGCACCTTCTGCAAAAGCCATTACAGAAGGTCCTTTTAATCCATATGTTTCATTGGGCAGGTGGAATCTATGCTGAAAAAAGGCTAAATTTTTATCATATTTATTTACGCCCCCGTTGACGGTAGCAAACCAACTTATACCGTCTTTCCCAATATAAATATCTTTTACCTTATAGCCAGCAAAGCTTCCAAAGGGATTATTTTTATCTGGTAAAAGGCTTTTTATCCTAAATGCTTTATGAGTTGTAATATCAAAAATAGACAAGCCGTTTTCTGTACCAATCCAAAGGTTATCATTGGAATCAAAAATAATCTTATTAATGATGTTATTGCTAATCGTTAACTCGTCAGACTCAATACTCTTAAAACGCTCAATCTTTCGTGTGGTAAGATTCATTACATTTAAACCTAAGTTAGTACCTATCCATAAGTTACCATTTCGGTCTTCCGTAATCGCTCTAACGTTATTATCAGAAAGTGAATTAGGGTTATTGTTTTGGTGAACATACTTTTTTATTACTTCCTGATTGTGATTGAGCAAATATAAACCTGATTGTGCTCCCACCCAAATTTGTTTTTTTCTATCTTCAAATATGCAATAAACCAATTCTGAAGCTACATTTTTTGTAGCTATTTTATGAGTATTAAAAGCCTTCGTTTTTAGTGTTTTAGTATTAAAATAAAAAAGTCCATTGTATGTGCCAACCCATATATTACCCAAATGATCAGAAGATAGCGTATGTATCCAGCCTGTTTTTGTAAAATCAAAATTGGTGAATTTGTCTGAACTCCTATTATATAATGCCAACGTTAGCTTAGTTCCTATCCATATATTTCTATTTTTATCTTCAGTAATACCCATTACTTCTCCTCTTCCTATACTTTCTTTTTCATTTTGTTTATGCCTATAAACGGTAAAATTTTGTCCATCAAATTTATTAAGTCCGTCTTCAGTACCAAACCACATAAAGCCTAATTTATCTTTATAAATAGCATAAACTGTATTTGAAGCAAGCCCATCTTTGCTATTAATATTGATAAAGTTATAGTTTTTTACTTGTCCAAAAGATTGTTGGAACAGCAAAAGTAAAAAAATAAAGAGGTATTTATTTGTCATGATTAATCACGTTATTCATTCAATAATAGGAATACTATCTTTCTGAAAGACAGTATTTAAAAGAAGCTATATAAAACAACAAATAATTATCAATCTTAAATATTGATTACATAAACTAAAAATGAAATGTGTAAAATAGACACAAATGTAAGAATACATATCAAAACACTCATCTTATTGTTTAAAATAATATTATAAAAATATAATTTTATATCTTTTCCAGCATATATAAATCTTATTTTTTCCTTTTTCTCAAGGAAAATGTGCGTTTAACCAAAACTTCTACAGCGTTTTTGCTAATTAAAGCACTTATAAAGATTCTGTCCAAATAGGTTGGTTTAATAAGAGTTCAGTTCGATAATGTAAGAGAAATAGTGCTTTACATATATTTCTGTAGAGTAGATATGTTTTTGCGTTAAGAAAAACCAGCGCTCTACGGAATTATAGACGGACAAAATTGTGTGAGACGTAGATGATAGAGACAGGGATTATTAGTAGTTAATGAGTATATTAAAATTCAATATGAGATTATACAAAAGAAAAATATCATTCTTAGCGAGTTACTTAAGTACTTCGCTAAGAATAAAACAAATGGAACATTAGAAAGATAGGATACTTGATTACAAAAATCAATGCTTTAACAACAACCTGAATTAGGAGTACAACAAGCGTTACTTTTTAATTCTCCCAAGTTTATTTTTTGTTTTTCAGTAGGAATGCCACAAGCATCATTTGCCAAACATGCTGTTTGTTTATTCTTTAAAATAAAATGGTTTCCATTAAATGCTAAGGCATATTTACAGATAGTTTCGGCTTGATATTCTACTTCTATTTCAGCATCCTCGATACCTAATTTTTCTTCAGAAAGCTTGATGATGTTAAGTAGTTTAGTTGGTTTCAATCTATGCTCATAATCATTTGCATCCCATAGTTGGAAATTGATTACCTTCTCATTTCTTATCGTTCCACCACAATCAATAAAATGTTTTGTAATCATGCCTATTTCTGTCACGTGAAAATGTTCTGGCACAAATGTGCCACCCTCTAATTGAAACTCCACATTATTCAATGTTGGTAAGATTTCTTTGATGTTTGATAATTTCATAAACCGTCGATTATTAAGTATAAATGTTATATTGCAATATTACGATATTAAAAATCTAAAAAAAATGCATTAACAGCATTCATTAACGTTTACATTTTGTTCAAAAAACAGAGTAAACAACTCTTGAACCTCATGCCATTTTTTTTCTTCTATACAATAGCAAACAGATTTTCCTTCAATGGTTCCCTGAATGATACCAATGTTTTTCAACTCCTTTAAATGTTGAGAAATAGTTGCCTGCGCTAATCCTAATTCATCAACTAAATCATTACAAATACAGGCTTTCTGATTGATAATATGCTGAAGTATTGCTATCCTTGCAGGATGCCCTAGCACTTTAAACAGTGATGCCAAGTTGTTTTGCTCGTCTGTAAATATCTCTGATTTAGTAAGTCCCATTGATTATATATTATTGTATCGCAATATTACGATAATAGTAATAATTCTGCAATAGTTTTATAATTTTTTTGAAAAAAATATGTAGTCTAATAACTACATGTATATTTGTAGTCAAATAACTACATAATGAATTTACGCAGAGATGTCTTTCAGGCAATTGCCGACCCGACTAGAAGAACCATATTGTTATTGGTGGCTTCTCAATCAATGACAGCAGGTGCGATAGCCTCAAATTTTGAAACTGCCAGACCGACTGTTTCAAAACACCTACAGATACTGGTCGAGTGTGAATTGCTTGAACAAGAACAAAATGGTAGAGAAATTTACTATCGCTTGAATCCAGAAAAAATAAAAGTAATCGCAGACTTTATAGAACCATTCCGCACAATGTGGGATGATAGGTTTAATAAGTTAGAAGCCCTCATGAAAGGCTATCAATCAAAGGAATAAAATAATATGGAACCCAAAACAAAAATCACTGCTGAAGAGGGCAAACAAGAGTTAATGGTTATAAGAGAATTTGTGTGCTTGCCTAAAATAGGTTGACAAAAAATCAACTTATTTATGAGCAAATCGAAATCAGATTCTAAAAAAAGTACAAATTTAAAGATTCGTCAACGACGGATTTTTAGTGAATCGTTC
>NZ_JAYFUL010000046.1:0-43220 GCF_034928825.1 Arcicella aquatica
GTTTGAACAATACATCAAAGAACTTGAGGTCCATAAAAGACCTAAATTAAACATTTGGACATCCGATGGAACAAAAAAAACAGACCCAAATCAAACTATATTACAATTTTAAGTACATTGAACAGGAGTATAAATCTGTCAACCTATTTTAGGCAAGCACAATAAAGTTTTACCCGCTGATATAGCAGATTAAAACCGCTGATTTGCGCTGACAATATATTATCTGCGCAAATCAGCGAATAAAATCTCTGTAAATCTGCGGGTAAAGTAATTCACCATAAAGTTTTACCCGCTGATATAGCAGATAAAAATCGCTGATTTACGCTGACAAAATAAATATCTGCGATAATCTGCGGAAAAATCTCTGTAAATCTGCGGGTAAAGTAATTCACCATAAAGTTTTACCCGCTGATATAGCAGATAAAAATCGCTGATTTACGCTGACAAAATAAATATCTGCGATAATCTGCGGAAAAATCTCTGTAAATCTGCGGGTAAAGTAATTCACCATAAAGTTTTACCCGCTGATTTAACAGATTTAAAACCGCTGATTTGCGCTGACAAAATATTATCTGCGTAAATCAGCGAATAAAATCTCTGTAAATCTGCGGGTAAAAAATAAGTTGTCCTCAAGTCTTAAAGTCTAAAAATCCTAAAATCCAAAATCCTAAAGTCTCAAAATCAAAAAATTATATATCCTCTAAAAGTACAATTTATCAATTTTCATTATACCTTTGTTCTACAATCACAAAAAGGGGTGCCTTAATATAACGGGCTGAGATTATACCCACTGAACCTGATGCGGGTAATTCCGTCGAAGGGATTTTGTAAATTTGGTTTTGCGTTTAGGTTACGTGAACAGATTTAAAATCAATCAATTACATAGGGTTTCACATTGTTAAATCTAACGGGATTTGACTCCTTTGCCTGTTGTTAATATTTTCAAAGATGAAAAACTTAACGACTATTCCGAGAAATCTGTTTGCTCAAACAGGTGTTCTCAACCAGTTCGTTGCTATGATTCGCCTTTTGGTAAATCAAAAAAATGATATTATAAGCTATTCAACATTGATTGCTTTAATATTTTTCCTCTCTACTCAATCGTATGCTCAGTATACTATTTCTGGTAAAATTGTCGATGCTGATGGCAATAAACCTTTGGCTGGTGCAAATATTACGTTAGTAAATGCCGTAAGGGGTACACAAAGCAATGCTCAAGGATTATTTATCCTCAAAAATGTAAAAAAAGGTACTTATACATTAAAAATTAGCTTTGTCGGTTACGAGAAAAATGTACAAGTAATTGATTTACAAAAAGATGCTACTTTCGATTTCGTCTTACATAAATCTACTTTTGTGGCAGATGAAGTAGTAGTAAGTGCTACCCGTGCGAATGCCAAATCTGCTATCGCATTCACAGATGTTTCTAAAGAAGATATTCAGAAACAGAACCTTGGACAAGATATTCCTCAGTTACTAAACTTTACACCTTCGCTGGTTTCTACCTCCGATGCAGGTGCGGGTGTGGGTTATACAGGTGTAAGAATTAGAGGGACTGATGCTACAAGAATCAATGTAACCATCAATGGCATTCCATTGAATGATGCTGAATCGCAAGGTACTTTTTGGGTTAATACACCTGACTTGGCAAGCTCGGTTAGTTCTATCCAAATTCAACGTGGTGTAGGTACTTCAACCAATGGCGCCGGTGCTTTTGGTGCTTCCATTAATGTTTCTACTAACGAATTCAGAAAACAGGCTTATGCTGAAATCAATTCCGCCTATGGCTCATTCAATACTTTAAAAAATACTCTTTTAGTGGGTTCAGGGTTGATAAATGATAAATTCACCTTTGATGCTCGTTTGTCAAAAGTAACGTCAGATGGTTATATCGACCGTGCTTCTTCTGACTTAAAATCGTTTTACCTTTCTGGTGCTTATTTTGGCAAAAAATCTTTTGTTCGTTTGAATGTATTTTCTGGTAAAGAAAAAACTTATCAAGCTTGGGAAGGTGTTCCAGAAGCTACTTTAGCAACCAATCGTACTTTCAATTTATATACGTATCCTAACCAAACGGATAACTATCAACAAGACCATTATCAATTGCTTTCTTCTCATAGTTTATCAAACGCTTGGACTTTCAACTTGAATTTCCACTATACGTATGGGCGTGGATATTATGAGCAATTTAAAGAGCAAGATAAACTATCAAAATATGGTTTACCTAATGTAGTATTGGGAGCAACAACTATTACTAAGACAGATTTAGTTCGTCGTAAATGGTTGGATAATGACTTTTATGGTACTACGTTCTCTTTTGATTATCAAGGAAGTAAAAAGTTAACAGCTAATTTTGGAGGGGCTTTGAATGAATACGATGGTAGAAATTATGGCGAAATTATCTGGGCTCAATATGCTTCTACGTCAAAAATTGGCGACCGTTATTACAATGGAAATTCTAAAAAAGTAGATTTCAACGTATATGCAAAAGCATTTTATCAATTTACAGAGAAACTAAACGCTTTTGCAGACTTACAAGTCAGAACAATCAATTACGAAATTAAAGGAACAGATGACAACCTTTTGAATATTGGTCAAAAAGTAGATTATCAATTCTTTAATCCTAAGTTTGGTTTAAGTTACCAAGTATCTCCAAGCACATCTGCGTATGCTTCTTATAGTGTGGGCAACAAAGAGCCTAGTCGCTCAGACTTTGTAGATAACGTAGGCAAAACACCTAAATCTGAAAAACTGAATGATTTTGAGTTGGGTTATAAAACTCAAACAGGAAAAACGGCTTTTGCGGTAAACGGTTATTTTATGAACTACAATAACCAATTGGTATTAACTGGTAAGCTAAATGATGTAGGTAGTGCAATTCGTGTAAATGTACCAGAAAGCTATCGCTTAGGCATAGAAATAGAAGGAGGCGTACAATTAAATAGCTCGTTGAAAATCAATGCTAATGCGACTTTCTCAGAGAACAAAATCAAAAACTTCACAGAATCAATCTATAATTACGATACTGAATCAGAAACGCTTTTACCTACTTTGAGTAAAACAAATATTGCTTTTTCACCTAATGTAATCGTAGGTTCACAAATATTATATACGCCTGTGAAGGGTTTGGAATTAGGCTTATTGTCTAAATATGTAGGAAAACAATATTTGGATAATACCTCTAATGAAAACCGTAAATTGAATGCCTATTTCACTAATGATGTTCGTGCCATTTATACCATCAAAGGAAAGACATTAAGAGAAGTTAGCTTTAGTTTCTTGGTAAACAATCTATTCAATACCCTTTATGAATCTAATGGCTATACGTATAGCTATATTTTTGAAGGAGTATCTTACACTGAAAACTTCTATTATCCACAAGCAGGTACTAATGTAATGGCTGGTGTAAGTCTGAAATTCTAGGCATTTAGTCAAAATCACATTTCTAGGCTATTTTTTAGTACATATTTGTATTAAAAAATAGCCTATTTATCTATAAATCTAAATACAACGCTAAAATTTACGAATTAAGATTACGCCAATTATCAAACAAAATGCGCCAATAACCCTGCCCAATGATATTTCTCTGACAGGTGCATCTAGCCAACCGAAATGGTCTAATAATAACGAAACAGTCATTTGTCCTGCTACAATCAAACCAAATGTTAAAGCTACACCCAAGCGTGGCATTAATACGATAACAGTGCTGATATAAAACGCCCCTAAAATTCCAGCAAACCAAACATACCAAGGAGCATTTTTAAATTGACTAAATTGTGACAAAGGAATACGCGTAACAATAGCATATACAGTAAGGGCTACCAATCCCGTAGCAAAAGACAACAAGGCGGCTAGTACTGGATTGCCGACCAATCTTGCCATTTTAGCATTCAACCCTGCTTGTGTAGGGAAAACGGCTCCGCATAGAAAAGCTAAAAATATTAAAAAGTATTGCATTGGATAAATGGTTTATAAAGTATTCTTCCCACAAAAGTATAATATAAAGCCCGAAGGTTTATTCTTATTGTCTTTCTGATGAACAATCCTTATTTTTAGACAAAAACCATATTTTATGTCTCCGACAACTAAAAAACTGAAATACTTGCTGGTATTAGTTCCTTTTTGGCTACCATGTATATTATCATTGTCAATCCATCCATTCTTTCTCAAGCAGGAATGCCTTTTGATGCAGTATTAACGGCTACCGTTTTGCTTTCATTTTTCTGTAGTTTGATGATGGGGCTTTATGCTAAAAACCCTATCGTTGTGGCTCCAGGCATGGGTATGAATGCCTTCTTTACATTTACGGCCGTAAAAGGCATGGGAATTTCTTATCAAGTAGCATTAGGCGCAGTATTTTGGGCGGGCGTTTTCTTTTTAATTTTATCGATATTCAATTTGCGTACTTATATCGTAAAGGCTATTCCCAAGCCCCTTCGTTTTGCTATTTCGGCAGGCATAGGGCTGTTTATTAGTCTCATTGGTTTTGAAAATGCTCATTTTATCATCGCCAATCCTGTTACGTTGGTAAGTATCGCAAGTTTTCATAATCCTATCATCATTACTTTTCTGATAGGCTTATTACTAACAGCCATCTTGATAGTACGGGATGTAAAGGGAGCTATTATCATCGGCATCGTTATTACTACTTTATTGGCTATTCCAATCGGTAGAATATGGGGAGATGCTTCGGCAATTAACTTCGGACAAAAGACTTTAGTTAATTGGAATGGCTTGATAGCTGCTCCAGATTTTAGCTTAATCTTTCAGTTAGATATCATCCATTCTTTCAAATTTGCCTTATTCCCTATCATTTTTGCTTTTGTATTTACTGATATGTTCGATAGCCTTTCTACTTTTGTAGGCTTAGCAGAGGCAGCCTATCTATACGATGAAAATGGCGAGCCACGTAATATTAAACAATCGTTGCTGACAGACGCGGTGGCTACTTTATTAGCAGGAATTTTAGGAACAAGCCCCGGAACAGCTTATATAGAATCGGCAGTAGGAATAGAACAAGGCGGACGCAGGGGCTTAACAGCTATTACGGCGGGTATTTTGTTTTTGCCTTTTATGTTTTTGTCGCCTTTATTATCAGTAATCCCTGCTATTGCTACGGCTCCTGCCTTGATAGTAGTAGGCGTATTTATGATGAAGCCTATCACCAAAATCAATTGGGCTAAAATGGATGATGCTATCCCTGCATTTTTGGCTTTGGTCTTAATCCCTTTTTCATATTCTATCACACAAGGCATTATCTGGGGATTTTTGTCTTGGACAATCATCAAGGTATTTGCTGGCAAACCTAAAGAAGTATCGCCTGCTCTTTGGGTGATTGATGGTTTTGCTGTTTTGTCTTTAATTATTTCTTAAACTGATTAGTAATTGGTTATTAGTGATTAGAAAAGTAGGTAACTTTTCATTACAATTTTAAGTATATTAAACACGGGTATAAAACCGTCAACCTATTTTAGGCAAGCACAAAGCACAACCAATTACTAATTCACCAATCACTCAACAAATGAAAAAAATACTTATCCTACTTTTATTTAGTTTACAAATTCAGGCTCAGAAACCATTAACGGCTATTTTGGGGGCATTTAGTCAAGAGGTGAAATTGCTGGAAGACTCATTGAGCAACAAAAAAGAAGTAAACCTAAAAGGTATCCGTTTCTTAACTGGCGAACTTCGTGGGCGTTCTGTGGTAGTTGCTCTAACGGGCGTGGGCAAAGTAAATGCTGCCATGACTACTACTATTTTATTGATGAACTGGAATCCAGCACAGTTGATTTTCACGGGCATTGCTGGCGGTATTCATCCAGACTTGCTACCAGGTGATATCGTCATTGCGAAATCTACTTTTGAACATGATTATGGCAAAATCGATTCTACAGGATTTACTCTGCGTCCTACCCGAAACCCAGCTTATGTAGAAATGAACCCTATTTATTTCCCTGCTGATGAAACACTGCTAAAAAAAGCACAGGGCATTTCAAAGAAAACTCCTTATAGGATTATTGGAACCAGAAATCTTAAAGTGATGACGGGCGTTATTGCTACGGGGGATGTTTTTGTAAATTCAAATCAGAAAGTTGATGAGTTACGCATAAAATATGGTGCTGATGCTACAGAAATGGAGGGTGCGGCAGTAGCACAAGTATGTTTTCAACAAAAAATTCCTTGTTTGGTGATTAGAAGTATTAGCGATAATGCCAATTCAAAGGCACATTTAGATATGAAAACCTTTGAATATGTAGCGGCTTATAATTCGGCAAGTTTGGTATTGGGCATCTTGGGGGATTTATAGAAAAATAGCTACTAAGTAGCACGAGTTTCCAACTCGTCGCTCGATTGTTAATGATTGTTAAGTAAAAAACTAATGTTATAGCAAAAAACGTTGTCGTTATTAGACTTGTTATTGGATTTGATGACTAAAAGACTTAATGACTAAAGGATTACTATCTATTGTCTTTTAGTCATTAAATCATTGCCTAAAGCTACTACCCATGAATGCAAAAACACTCAGAATATTTGTTGCTTTGTCTATCCTGCTTTTAGGAGGAGTAATTATTGTGCAATATTATTGGTTTAATCAAGCTTATAATATCCAAGACCGTGATTTTGACCAACGAACTACGGCCGCTTTGAGAGTAGTTTGCAAAAGAATCTTAGCATTCAACAAAAATCCTAACAACAAAATCATTGACCCTGTAGAGCGAGTTACCTCAAACTACTATACAGTACAAGTAAACGACACCATCAATCACATGATTTTGGAGGAGTTTTTAAAACAGGAGTTTGCTCATAATGATATTCGCATCAACTTTGAATTTGGTATTTACGATTGCTTGAAGGATAATATCAGATATACGTCTTTTGTATGTCATTCCGAAAACTGTGACCGTTCAGATTCTACCAGTTCCTATCATTTCCCTGACTTAGATATTCATAATTATTATTTTGGGGTTCATTTCCCTGATAAAAAACTATTCCTTTTAAGCGACTTAGACAATTGGTTTGTTTCGTCAGCTATTTTACTGGTAGTAATGGCCTTTTTTGTATATGCTTTAATGCTGATTTTTAAGCAAAAAAGACTTTCTGAGATTCAGAACGACTTTATTAATAATATGACGCATGAATTCAAAACGCCAATATCTACTATTTCTATTTCCAGCGAAGTGCTGATGAAACCAGAGATAGTCAATACTCCAGAACGATTATTGAGCTACGCCGCTATTATTAGAAAAGAAGCCGCTCGCTTAAAAAAGAATGTCGATACGGTTTTGCAAACAGCTAACATTGCTCAGAAAATAGATAAGCTTAATTTTGAAGAAGTAGATATTCATGAATTAATCAACGAATTATCCATCAACTGTGAGCCTTTGTTTAAAGAAAAAAATGGAGAGTTGATTATTGATTTAAAAGCTACGCATAGCATAATCAAAGCTGATAGACTGCATTTTACCAATATTATTCACAACTTAATTGATAATGGCATTAAATATTGCGAACGTCCGCCAGTAATCATTATCACGTCTGAAAATATTGGCAATAATTTAATGGTTTCGGTAAAAGATAATGGTATCGGGATTTCAGAAAGAGACCAAAAACAAGTATTCAATAAGTTTTTCAGGGTACACACAGGCGACGTACATAATGTAAAGGGCTTTGGACTAGGACTTTATTACGTCAAAGAAATGGTAGAAGGTCATAAAGGTACTATCCTACTAAAAAGCAAATTAGGCGAAGGCTGTGAATTCAGGTTATTACTTCCTTATATCGCTTAGCTTATTCATAAAAAAACATGAGTCATCCCGAATTTCAAAATCATAAAAAAGCGGTCGGAATTAGTTTTTCGACCGCTTTTTTATGATTGATGAACACCGAATTCCTACTGTTTGAGCGGAGCGAGTTTAGGAATTCTTGATTTTCTTTTGTTACTTTTCTTTCATCAAGGAAAGAAAAGTAAGGACTAGACGATTATTAAGTAGAAAACCTCACAAATTGTCTCCAAAACGCATAACTTTAGGAAAAATTCGGGATGACTCATGTTTCTAAAACCTAAACACCTAACTGATTATTTTTATCACCTCATACCAAATTTCTCCATTTTGTAAAACGGCTCTGTATTGAATACCGTCAACAATATAATATGTGTCGCCATTAATTTGTAGTTTCTCATAACCATCAGGAATACTTTCAACTAATGCCCCGATTGGAGGAGGAACAACTACGTAATCATTGTTTTGATATTCATAATATGCCCCATTATAGTAATGATAAGGGCGATTATAAAGATTGAACACTCTGTGTTCACGTGGTAAATACTTTACTCTGATACCTATAGGAGCAGGAGCAACCACATAAGTATTTTGATAAGGTCTGTAATACACACCATTATCGTAACGGAAATTAATACCACCGAAAGAAACAGAGATAGATGTGCTTGGTGCTACATTTACCACAGTGTTTCTTCTAGGTAAAGACGCATAACGCCAGTTGGGAGTATTGTTTCTATACACAACTGTTGTTTGGTTCACTACTGGTCGTCTGTTTACAATCACCTTGCGATTATTGTCATATCTGTCATTCCCACGATTGTTATTATCGTATCTATTATTACCACCACCATTATAGGCACCATTATTATTACCACCATTACCACGGTTGTCGTTTCTGTCTACATGGTTATCAACGCGTGCTCTTTCGTTTCCTCTTCCGTTATTATTATCATTGTGCTTTTCATTTTTTCCTTTATCGTCTCTACCTCTGTCACCGTGTTGAGCAACACTTACAAACGAGTTAAGACTAATGCTTGCCATTAAAATAATAGTAGCTAATTTGATTTTACTTTTAGAACCAACTTCTATCGAAGTGTTAGGTTGAATATGCATTGCTTTCATAATAGTATTGTTTTTAATTTTATGTCGGTTAGATTGCGGATATTTTCAATAGTTTAGTCCATTTATTTTCATTAACAATCGTTAACATTTGAGTAAATTGGACGATTATTACCTTATAAGATTAAATTCATTTTTAAAATCTATCTTAAATCAATAACGATGAAAAAATACCTTATTTTAATCTGTTTATTAAACGGTTGTTTATTTTCTATGTTAGCTCAAAAAAAGGCTGATAAACAAGAATGGATTAAACTATTCAATGGAAAAAACTTAGATGGATGGGACATCAAGATTGCTGGAGAAGACCTCAATGTAAATTATAAAAATACATTCCGTGTAGAAGATGGCATGATGCGAGTAGCTTATGACCAATACAAAACCTTTGACGATAAGTTTGGACATATTTATTACAAAACTCCTTATTCATATTATATCATTCGCTTTGAATATCGTTTTCAAGGCGAACAATTGGCTGGTGGGGCATCATGGAATGTTAGAAACAGTGGGGTAATGTTGCATTCTCAATCAGCTAAGAGTTTATCAAAAGGTCAAAGCTTTCCTGTGTCTTTAGAATTACAGTTATTGGGTGGCTTAGGTAAAGGCGAGCGTCATACGGGTAATCTGTGTACGCCAGGGACAGAAGTATATATGAATGGTAAAATTGTAACAGACCATTGTACTGATTCAAACTCAAAAACCTATAATGGTGACCAATGGGTAAAAGCTGAAGCCATTGTATTTGGCGATTCATTAATCCATCATATTATTGAAGGTGATACTGTTTTGACATTTGAAAAACTACACATTGGCGGAGGTTTTGTCAGTCCTGAATATGACTGGAAGCAAGCCAAAATTGATAATGGTGCTGAATGGATTAAAAAAGATGGACAACCATTAAAGGAAGGCTATATAGCGATGCAAGCCGAAAGCCATGCAATTGATTTCCGTAATATTGAATTGTTAAACTTAAAAGGCTGTACAGACCCAAAAGCAATCAACTATAAATCGTACTACAAAAAGTCAGATAATAAGAGTTGTGTGTACCGTAAATAATCGTTTAGCTCAATTTATCCCATTGACTCCATTGATAAATGCATTCATTTTCAGCTTTTAACCAATGGTCGAGGGCTCTACCCCTCGGACGGCGTTCATCAAGCCATAAATCATAGGCACGCACTTTAATTTGTTCAAACCGTTGAACATCTTGCCAATAAAATTCGCAAGTATTTTGCTCGAAATCGAAAGGAAGATTAGGAAAAAAATCCTGTCTTCCTTCGATATCAGCAGTATATCGGTAGCAAAGGTGTTTCTTCGGGCAGTCACCTCCTTTGCACATTGTTATGTCATATAGCATTATTCTAGCATTAAATAGAAATATTGTTTGCTCAATAATATCAACATAATTTATTGATATTCTTTGAATAATCTTCAATCAATTAATTGTCCTTATTCTTTTTACGAATTATTCTAAGCGATATTGTCTATTAAAGCCTCTGATTAAAAAAAACTCTTCAAATTCTTTCATAACTATTTGTATATTAACAAGAAAGCCGTAATTTTGCAGTCCGTTTCATAGCGCAGTCAGGTAAAATTGCCTATAAGTACTTTCAAATGACTGTGAATCAGATTGTTTAGTTACAAAATAATCGACATGAAACACCCGAGGATTTTCAGGTAAGGAAGCTTCCACCCTTATTGGCAGAAAATTTTCAATAACTCAAACGATTTTAAATTTTTACCATAATGGCAAAAGAAATAGCAGGCTACGTAAAGTTGCAATGCAAAGGTGGTGCCGCTAACCCATCACCCCCAATTGGTCCAGCCTTGGGTTCTAAGGGTTTGAATATCATGGAGTTCTGTAAGCAGTTCAATGCTAGAACACAAGATAAACCAGGTGTTATTCTTCCAGTTTTGATTACTTACTACAAAGATAAATCTTTTGATTTCGTAGTAAAGACTCCTCCTGCACCGATTTTGTTGTTGGAAGCAGCGAAAGTAAAATTGGGTTCTGCTCAGCCAAACTTGAAAAAAGTTGGTTCAGTATCTTGGGATCAAGTACGTACAATCGCAGAAACAAAAATGCCTGATTTAAACTGTTTCACCATCGAGTCAGCAATGAGCATGGTAGCAGGTACAGCTCGCTCAATGGGCTTGAACGTAACAGGAGAAAAACCTTTTTGAGTTATGAGTTATGAGTTATGAGTTGTGAGTTGAAATGAGGAGATATACACAAATAATCCAGTTTTAATCAATAACTAATAACTAATCACTAATAACCAATAACGAAATTAAAAAAATGGCTAAGTTAACAAAAAAGCAAAAAGAAGCTCAATCAAAATTTGATGCAACGCAATCGTATTCACTTACGAAAGCTGCTGAAATTTTGAAAGAGATTTCATATACGAAGTTCGACTCTTCAGTAGATATCGACGTTCGTTTGGGGGTTGACCCTCGTAAAGCTGACCAAATGGTTCGTGGCGTGGTTGCTTTGCCTCATGGAACAGGAAAAGAAGTACGAGTGCTTGTACTTTGTACACCTGATAAGGAGGAAGAAGCAAAAGCGGCAGGTGCTGACTTTGTTGGTTTGGATGAATATATCCAAAAAATTGAAAAAGGTTGGACTGACATTGATGTAATTATCACAATGCCAACCGTAATGGCTAAGTTAGGTCGTTTAGGTCGTGTTTTAGGACCTCGTGGCTTAATGCCAAATCCAAAATCAGGTACTGTTACCTTGAATGTTGGACAAGCTGTTACAGAAGTGAAAGCTGGTAAAATCGACTTCAAAGTTGACAAAACTGGTATCATCCACACTTCTATCGGTAAGGTTTCATTCACTCCTGAGAAATTAGCTGAAAATGCTCAGGAACTTATCAACACTTTGTTGAAATTGAAGCCATCTTCAGCCAAAGGAACATACGTGAAGTCAGTTAATTTGTCTTCTACAATGTCTCCGGGTGTTAAAATTGACCAAGGAACAGTTAAAGGTTTGTAATCATGACAAAGGAAGAAAAAGGTATAATTATCCAAGAGTTGGGCGAAAAGTTCGCAGCTACTCCTTACTTCTATATTACAGATACCGGTGGTTTAACTGTTGCAGAAGTAAACGCATTTAGAAGAATGTGTTTCCAACGTGGTTTTGAGTACCGTGTCGTTAAAAACACGCTTATCGCAAAAGCATTAGAAACAACTGGAGTAGACTATACTTCATTTAACGATACAGTTTTCAAAGGTTTATCAGGAATCATTTTCTCACCAGAAAATCCTAAGACTCCAGCGAAATTGATCAAAGACTTCAAAAAAGAAGCAGGTAAAGATAAAATTAAATTCAAAGGTGCTTCTATTGAAGGAGGTTTATACATCGGAGAAGATCAATTAGCTGCTCTTGAAAATGTTAAGTCTAAACAAGAGATGATTGGCGAAATCGTTGGATTGTTACAATCTCCTGCGAAAAATGTTGTTTCTGCTCTTCAAAGCAGCGGTGGCAAATTAGCTGGTATCATCAAAACCCTTTCAGAAAGAGAAGGTTAATTTTTAAACTTGGCGATGATTCATAAGTGATGAGTTATGATTTTAAAATACTGATATACAGCACTTTAATTCATACAATAACATCGTTTATTTTACATAAGTTGCTTAAAATCATTTTCAAATTTCCAAATTAGCTTATTTTCAAATTGAAATAGGCTTCCAAGTACAAAAACATATAGTAAATTAATAAAATCGTAAACAATAAAAAATCTTAATACAATGGCAGATTTAAAAGCATTCGCTGAGCAATTAGTGAACTTAACTGTAAAAGAAGTTAATGAATTAGCAGCAATTTTGAAAGATGAGTATGGTATCGAGCCTGCTGCTGCTGCTGCAGTAGTTGTAGCTGGTAACGCTGGTGGTGGTGACGCTGCTGAAGCTCCTGCTGAACAAACATCATTTGATGTTATCTTGAAATCTGCTGGTGCTAGCAAATTAGCAGTAGTTAAATTGGTGAAAGACTTAACAGGTCTTGGCTTGAAAGAAGCTAAAGATTTAGTTGACGGAGCTCCAAAAGCTGTTAAAGAAGGTGTATCTAAAGACGAAGCTGAAGGTTTGAAAAAATCTTTAGAAGAAGCTGGTGCTGAAGTTGAAGTTAAGTAATTAACTGATATTTTACAATAGAAAAAGGGTTGCAACTTAGTTGTAACCCTTTTTCGTTTTAAAGACTAATTGAGTGATTTTAAGATAATTATCAATTCCTTATCACTAGAAAAAAGAACTTTTCCTATTAGGGGGTGACTTAAGCCACCCCCTAATAGGAAAAGTTTGTGTTTTATATAATATTCCTTAAAAAGAGAAAACAAACAAGACCTTAACAATTCTGTTTATAATCACTAGAGAGGGCCTTAATTTCCTCCCTAGTGATTGTCTTTCTATCATACTCTAAACGGTAACCGCAAGGATTACTGTTACGTTTTAAAAGGAATAATTGGTTTGGTTTGAATTAATAAACAAACTCTCCAAATTCAGACTGTATCGTTACTTGTTTACCTTCAAAGCCTTCTACCCTACCAATAATCTGAGCATCAATGCCAAATGATTTTGAAATATCAATTAAAGTCTGGGCGTATTGTGGGTTTATGTACACTTCTAGCCTATGCCCCATGTTGAAAACTTTATACATTTCTTTGAAATCTGTATTGCTTTCTTCCTGAATCATTTTAAACAATGGAGGCAAAGCAAAAAGATTATCTTTGATAATATGTACGTTATTCACAAAATGTAGCACCTTTGTTTGGGCTCCACCCGAACAATGTACCATACCATGTATTACAGGTCTTAATTCGTTCAATATCGCCTTTACAACGGGTGCATAAGTACGAGTAGGTGAAAGGATTAATTGACCTACGTTCAATGGTGCTCCTGCTACTTCATCAGTCAGGCGCTTTGAGCCACTGTAAACCAAATCTTTGGGTACAGCAGGGTCAAAGCTTTCAGCATACAAATCTGCTAAATAATGACCAAGCACATCATGACGTGCAGAAGTTAAGCCATTAGAACCCATTCCACCATTGTATGTTTTTTCGTATTTCGACTGTCCGTCAGAAGCCAATCCAACAATTACATCTCCTGCTTGAATAGTATGATTAGAAATCACGTCTGAACGTTTCATTCTAGCTATTACGGTAGAATCTACAATGATTGTTCTTACTAAATCGCCAACGTCTGCTGTTTCGCCACCAGTACTCCAAATCCCAATACCATTGTCTCTAAGCATTTCTAGTACTTCTTCAGTACCGTTGATGATTTCAGCAATTACCTCGCCTGGAATAAGGTTTTTATTACGACCAATCGTGCTTGATAGCAACATATTATCTGTTGCACCTACACAGATTAAATCATCTGTATTCATTACTACGGCATCTTGAGCAATGCCACGCCACACAGAAACATCACCTGTTTCTTTCCAATAAAGATAAGCCAATGATGATTTAGTACCTGCACCGTCGGCGTGCATAATATTGCAATAGGTGTCGTCGCCACCTAACATATCTGGAGAAATTTTACAAAATGCTTGCGGAAAAAGCCCTTTATCAAGTTTTTCGATGGCTTTATGTACGTCTTCTTTAGAGGCAGAAACACCTCTTTGCATGTAACGATCGGTCATTATGCGCTTTACTTTTTTCGTTTTATTAATCTATGCTACAAAGTTACGCTTATCTCAACAAAAAACTTCATTCAAAGCTTTACTAAAGGATATTTGCTATTAAAATTCTTGGTAAAGGGTATAATCAAGCTACTCTTTTCAGATTTTAATGCTATTATAAACTTCTGATTAACAAAAGATTAAGCGCAACAAAAAAGTGCAACAAGACGTTATTTTTTCAAAATTTATCAGTAATTTACCAAATCATTAATAACACCTCTTAAAAACGCATCAATCAGTAGTCTATTTACCAAAGCAATCACGAGTTCAAGTATATTCTTTCAACATTAAAATTTAAGGATTATGGGTCGGAAAGTTTTAGTTTTAAATCAAGATTATAGTGCTTTAACCGTTTGTTCGATTCCTAAAGCTTTTTTGTTGGTCTTCCTAAAAAAAGCCGATTTAATATCTGAATCTGCCACCGAACAATTAAGAAGTGTCTCTCAGTCTTTCCCCATGCCTTCGGTCATTCGTTTACATCGTTATGTGTATTTGCCTTATAAAGGTGTAATGTTATCAAGGCAGAATATTTTTAGGCGTGACGGCGGACAATGTCAATATTGCGGAACACCAGAAGATTTAACGTTAGACCATGTATTGCCCAAATCAAGAGGCGGAAGAACGTCATGGGACAACCTTGCTACGGCCTGTAAGCGATGCAATTCAAGAAAAGGAGATCTTACCCCAGAAGAAGCAGGAATGCCCTTAAAAACCAAACCTTATAAGCCTTCGTTTGTGATGTTTTTAAGAGATTTTGGTGGAAGTATAGAAGAAAGTTGGTTACCTTTCTTGGGAAAAAGAAAAGAGAAAGCTTTTGTTCAATAAAATAATAAGAGGTCGCTCATTGATGAGCGACCTCTTATTGGTTTATTGAATTTATTTATTATTATCTAACTTCCCTTCTACTAATCGTTCGTATAGCTCTTTTACTTGCTTACTTAATTCTTTTTGATCACTTTGCTCTAAAGAAATACGAATACCTTTTATTACTAATAACCAAGCTAAATCTTGATTGTTAAAATCGGCAACAGGTTTTGCGATATAAGGTAAAGCTGTATAATCGCCCAAATAGCTATCCCACTCACAGAAATTAAGCACAATCGGAATTATAGTTTTATTCAAATCAATTGCCTTTTTAATTTCATGTTTTCTAATATATTCTGTTCTAATAAAAGACATAGAACACATAAAGAATACAATGTCACTATCAGATAACTTTTGTTGAATTTCTTCATCCCATTTGCTACCAGCCTCCAACAATGTACAATACCAAGGATTTTCAATAATGCCATCGTCATGAAGAGGTACCAGAGCATCTCTAAAACGATTGACCATAGAAAGGTCATTTTTTGAATATGAAATAAATACTTTTTTTATGGAAGTCATTTTTTTATTAGTAAAAATTTCAAAAGGTTTTACTGCTATTCCAGCTGTTTTTTCAAATTCTGTTCTATCTGCTTTCAGTTGATGACTTATAATTCTGGTTTCTTTTGTATCATGTTTACCTAATTCATCATACTTTACAAAATATTTATCATCTCTTGATAGATACAAATCACATGGACGATAAGTTTCATTATTAAAAATAGATTGATACGAGTAATTATAAAATTTGAGAAAATCTTGTTCATTTTCAAATTCAATTTCACTCATATACTCACTTTTGATATTAATAATTAATTGAAAATCTGTCTTTTGTATAATGAAAGAATTATAAAGTAAAGGTTCAAAATCCCAATACATTGCCATAATACAATAAAATAGATACTTACTAATTTGCTCTTGTTCTTGCTCTCCAATACCTTCTTTAAAAGCTACCAACACTTTGATTTCTAATAATTCAAAATCAAGACGAATTAGTACTTTACATTTTTGTTCAAATGTAAAAAGTAATTGGTCTCGCCAAAACTTCTTACGGTCGGGTTGCCTACCAAAAAAACATATTAATTGATTGATTAATCCTATCGGCAAAAACTGAGTAAATTTTAGTGTAAAGAGTGGATTGCTTAAGCCAAAAGTAAATAAATCGTACTCTGTCTCATTACTTTTGACTAAAGGCAAAAAGTTAGGAATAATAAACTCCTCTACACCATTATCAGCAAACTGATGTCTAAAAATTACTTTTTGTTTTTCTAAAAGAGCTATAACCTTATAGTCTGTTCCATCAAATTGACTCGCTGGTACTTTTCCTTGGTACTGACTGATTAAACTTTCTTGTAAAATCTTAGTATGAACATATTCTACCAAACCAGCTGGATTGAGCCATACTAAACTTTCATCAATCTCAGGATAAAACAATACCAAACCTTGGTTATGGAATTGTTGAAGTTCAGCTCGTAAAGAATTTACAATCTCTTCGTTATCTTTTTTATTTGTTGGCTGATAGTATACTAACAAGTTTTCTACTGTTTCTGCTTGTACAGTTTGTTCATCAATGATATGTTGATAAAACTTAACATACCATTCTTTTTCCAACCTTTGCCTTTTCTTATCATTAATCAACGCATCAATTTCTGCTTTTAAATAGTCCAGAGCAGCTTTGTTTTTATCAGGGTTGTATTGCTCAGACAAAGAGATATAAAATGTATTCTGAATAGCTTTATCTTGATAATCAGCAATAAACAAAGGTGACTCATTGGCTTTTCCATAAGTTTGTATTAGCAGAAGAGGGTCTGTAACATTATTGTACTTAGAAAATTCAAGATGTTTTTTTTGTCCCAACCAATAATTTACTTTAAAATTCTGAGTAGCAAAACCTTTTGAATCTTTCAGAAGTATTTTATTATCGTTTTGATTTTTATTCCAGAGTAATAAATAGCCTGATCCGCTACTAAGGAAAGCACGATAAATACCATGATAATAATCTTGTCCTCCAAAATCATAAAATATAGCATCAGGATTACCTTCTTTTATTTTTGAGTGGTAAATCTCTATTTTCAGTAAATGTGTACTATATCCTTTATATTCAAGGTTTTGATTTTGCAAATAATGTAGCAAACTTGATTTCCCACTAGCATGATTTCCTAATAGTAATATTTTAGCGGGTAAAACTATAGTTATTTCTATTCCTTCTTCAGTATTTCTATCAATAATATTTTTAATAATTCCCCAATGGCTTAAATCATCCTTTAAAACTAGGTTATATTCTTTTTCAAGAGGGTTTCCTTCTATTCTTAATCCTGAAAGATTTACTAGAGTATCTAAGCCTTCTATTTTTAGAATTTCATTATCTGAAAGAGATAATTGTGAAAGATTTACTAGTTTATCTAAGCCTTCTATTTTGGTAATTTTATTACCTGAAAGAGATAATTGTGAAAGATTTACTAGTTTATCTAAGCCTTCTATTTTTGTAATTTCATTACCTGAAATCTATAATTGTGAAAGATTTATTAGTTTATCTAAGTCCTCTATTTTTGTAATTTTATTATCTGTAAGAGATAATATTGAAAGATTTGCTAGTCTATTCAAGCTTTCTATTTTGATAATTTGATTAGAATAAAGGTATAATTGTAAAAGATTTACTAGCCTATATAAGCCTTCTATTTTTGTAATTTGATTATAATAAAGGTGTAATTGTAAAAGATTTACTAGCCTATATAAGCCTTCTATTTTTGTAATTTGATTAGAATAAAGATATAATTGTGAAAGATTTACTAGAGTATCTAAGCCTTCTATTTTTGTAATTCTATTACCTGAAAAATCTAATTGTGAAAGGTTCACCAGTTTATCTAAGCCTTCTATTTTGATGATTCTATTACCTGAAAGAGATAATTGTGAAAGGTTTACTAGTCTACTTAATCCTTCTATTTTATTAATTTCATTACCAGCAAGCAATAACTGTGAAAGATTCATTACTCTATATAAGCCTTCTATTTTGGTAATTTTATTTTCTGAAAGGTCTAATTCTGAAAGATTTATTAGACTACCTAACCCTTCTATTTTTGTAATTAGATTTCCTGAAAGGCGTAAAACTTTCAACCAAATAAAATCAACTATCTCATCAGGTATTTTTGTTAGTTGTAAATAGGATAAATCTAGTTTGGTATCTTTAGTTTTTCTACATTCCTCAATGCGTTCTAGGGCTTCGGTAGGAGTTGGCATAGTTCGAATAGTTTTAATTTCTAATTTAAGAAATTAAATGATTGACTAAACAAGTATTACTTTATTCTTTTTACTCAATACACTTAGTAATTTTACTCAATAGATTGAGCAAAATCTTAGCACATCCTAAAACAAAAAAAATCCGCTCCCAAAGGAAGCGGATTGAATGAACAATTTATTTTAATAAATTCTATTCCTGATTCACCGAAACACTCTGTCTAACCATCGCCTTTTTATAAAGCGGCACTGTACTACAAGGTTCGCCAAACATTAATGATTGTACATAAGGTTTAAACAACCTCGTAATTTCTACATAAGCACTGGTTGGTACAGGTACTTTTGAACAACCCTTTATGACAACCTTTGCTCCACGAAATTCTTCTGGATTAATTTTAGCAAGGGCTTCGTAAAATAACTTGTCTTCTAAGGCCTTTAAGTCTCCAAAGACAATGCAATTCGCAAAGTCTTGTAGTTTCAAGGTCAATAGCATATAGGCCCAAGTAGGGATTACAGCATCTTCTGAACAGATAACTGCCACATTTTTGCCTTCATACTGTGACCAATCATGATTTTTAAGGAATTCTCTAAAGTCTTTTTCCTTTAAAATCATGCCCATAAAAAGATTATCTTTCAAGTCATACACTACTCTCTCTCCTTTGTGGTAAAGTTCCTCAAGGTCGAATGAGATTAGACCGCTACTTGCTACTTTATTGATAATGATATCTTCCATATCGCTTACGATTTAATGAATCGGTTTATATTTTCTTGGGCTGAGTCCCTACAAAATCTTTTAGATAGAAAGGTTCAAAGCTTACAACGTTTTCAAATAACGATTCTTCAAAAGATTTAGTTGCCAAATAGCCGATGCTTTTAGCAGAAGGAAGAATAGGTATTTCTAAAAATTTGGCATTATTATGCGAAATAGACTCTCGGCATTTGTCTGCTCCGTCGCCAAAGAAAACGATAGGTTGGGTATTAAGTAAATCAAGGAAAGAATATTCGTCGATAACCTTCGCTTCTGTTTCTAGAATACTGGTTAGGTTGGTCTTTACTATAGTGCAATACACTTCCATTCTTCTAGCATCAATCATCGGGCAAAGCAAATAATTGGCAGGAAAAAAATCTTTTACTTGATAAGCCATTGCCTCTAAAGTATTGATAGCAATCAGGGGCTTGTCTAATGCAAAACAAAAACCTTTGGCCGTTGAAACACCAATGCGTAATCCTGTATAAGAACCTGGACCTTTGGCCACAGCGATAGCGTCTAATTCATTTAAAGTAAAACCTGATTGCTTTACTACATTTTCGCAAAGGGTGGTTAACATTCCTGAATGAGACTTTTCAGTAAAAAGTTCGCTACAAGCCAATATTTTGCCATCTTGATGAACAGCAACCGAACATACTTTGGTGGAAGTATCAATGCTAAGAATTAATGCCATTTGGAATATTAATAATTAATTTCATACAAAATTACACTCAAGCTATGGCAAATAAAAATGGCGATAGATTTCTCTAACGCCATTCGTAATATTCTTGACTTTAATAAAGCTTTTTATGAAGCATTATCAATTAATTTCCTTTCAAAATTGATTGATAACGAGGCATATCAGTAAACAACTTCAAAGCTTCCTGAATTTCAGGGTCTTTGGCGAAAGATTGCTCACGCGTACCTCTTTGTAAATAATAATGCACTACGATTTCTTGTTCTAAAGCTGTTTTTATTTCGTCTTTAAACTTCATAATATCTGCTTCTTTGCTATGCGAAAGTTTATTTCTAAGCGACTTTAACTGTTCAGAGATATTCTCATAATAGCGTTCTCTTTTAGCAGATGCTTCCAATAAGTTAAGGTCTTTTTCAGCCTGAGTGGTATAATCAAAGTCTTGTGTAACTGCCCATTTTACAAAGTCATTGTATTCAGCATTTGTTAATTCAAAATCTTTCGCTGGTTTAATCGACGGATGTTCAAAATGATACTTAATGGCATAATCAAACAAAATATATCGATTCGATAAAGCCAACGTAACGGCAGCAGGATAAGGTCTATCCACTTCAATATCTGGCAAAATACCTCCACCATCATACACTACTCTACCACTTTTTACAGTTTTGAATGGTCTGCGTAACGAATCTGGCAATTTACCTACGCTACCATCTGGATTACGGTGACTATAGTCAATCGCTTGAATACAACGTCCACTTGGAATATAATACTTTGCCGTAGTTACTTTTAGTTTGGTATTATA
Organism: Arcicella aquatica; assembly: GCF_034928825.1. NCBI lineage: Bacteria > Pseudomonadati > Bacteroidota > Cytophagia > Cytophagales > Flectobacillaceae > Arcicella > Arcicella aquatica. Next base: position 20,929 of record NZ_JAYFUL010000046.1, read on the forward strand.
AGTCAAATCACGGGTTATTTGAACAAGTCCTTTTCCATAACTGCGTTGTCCGATTAATACACCACGGTCATAATCTTGAATCACACCCGCAACGATTTCAGCAGCCGAAGCACTTCTTGAGTTTGTCAATACTGTTACTGGCATTTCAGTGTCTATCGCAGCATTCAACCCTACGTAAGTCTTATTCCAGTCTTCTACTTTACCTTTGGTTGAAACAATCTCAGATTCTTTTGGTAGAAAAATATTACAAATATCTACCGCCATATTCAAGAGTCCTCCTGGGTTCTCTCTTAAATCAAGGACTAACTTTTTCATACCCTTACCTTTTAGTTCGGTAAAAGCTGTACGTACTTCTTTAGACGCTGTACCTGTAAAATCTTTTAAATCGATATAGCCTACTTCATTATTAATCATGCCGTAGTAGGGTACGTTTTTCATTTTTACTACATCACGTACGATAGAAACTTCTTCTAATTTATCTGTGCCATAACGTTTTACAGTTATTCTTACGGCTGTGCCTGTTTGTCCTTTGATGAGCTTGCCAGCATCGTTAATTTTACGTGCTGCCAAATCTACGCCATCTACTTTTACAATTTCATCACCAATGCGCAATCCTGATTTTTCGGCGGGTGTACCTTCATCAATCAGCATAATTACAATTTTGCCATTTCTATTACCCGTTACGATACCAATACCGTTGTATTTGCCCGTAGTCATCGTCATGTAATCTTCGATTTCATCTTCGGCATAATACACAGTGTAAGGGTCAAACGATTTCAACATCGCATCAATAGAAGTCTTGATGGTTTTGTTCGGATTGATTTCATCTACATAATAACGATTCAATTCCTTGAAAAGCGTAGCATAAATGTCTAAGTTTTTGGCAATTTCAAAGAAACGCTCACCTGGTTCCGTAAATGATGCCAACGAAAAACCTATCACAGTAATCGCTGTGATTATTAATGACTTAGCAGACATTTTTATATTCATTTGTCAGAAAATTTTTAAAGAAAACAATTAAGGAAAGGATTCTTTATGTGCTTGTACAAAGAACCAAACGAAGAAGGTTGTGGAAGTATTTCATCAGACTTGGCGTAATTTGTTTAGCTTATTTGAAATACTGTCACTAAACCATTTTTTTGAAAATCGCTTTCATCGATTTTTCTATTTTGGGATAATCTTCTATCGTCTTTGCAATATACACAAAAGCAATATATGCTGGAATCTGTGAAGAAGGTTTTTCCAATAAAAGCTGTTTGTTCAAACGATAGGCTTCGCGCGTACGACGCTTGATGAGGTTTCTATCAACAGCATGTTTAAAATAGCGTTTTGAAACCGAAATTAAAATAGCGGGTAATGGCGATTCTGGATTTTCGGTGGAAGATGCTTCCAAAATCTCTTCACTTGTTTCCTCCTCCATCTGTTCTGGTATATAATTTTCAATCAATGCAGTATCAGCATTATTGAAAATATAAGAAACACGAAAAGGGTAGAGAAAAACCGAGTTGATTTTTTCACTACCCTTTCTATCAAAGAGCTTATCTATAACTTTCTTAGAACTGAGTCGTTCTGACTTTTTGAAAGTAAACTTCATGCTTTAATTTGGTAATTTGAAGATTTGCTGATTTGAAAATGTCATAAAACAAATGTCAAACCCTACTAATTTTCAAATTTTCAAATTGTTCACACTATAAGACTATTTACCTCTTTTCTCGTCAGAAACTGTCAATTTGTGTCTTCCTCTTGCACGACGAGCAGCCAAAGTACGGCGACCGTTTGGAGTTGACATTCTTTCACGGAATCCGTGCTTGTTCTTTCTTTTTCTTACAGAAGGTTGAAATGTTCTTTTCATGGCATTATATCTTTATAATTCTTATATTTCTAAAACAGGACTGCAAAGGTACAGAAGTTTTTTGAAGTTGCAAATTCTTTCTAAAAACTTTCTGCCACTAAGGTCATGATAATGAGTATCTTTGATAAAAATTATTGAAAGTTTAGATACAAATACTTATTGTGAAGGCTAATTTTATGTTACACTGAAAAGCTTTATCAAAATATGAATTATAAAATTTTTTCTCAAGAACCGCAAAGTCATCTGCTAAACATAGAAATGCTGATTGATAATATTCAATCAGAAACGATTGAAATTCAGTTGCCTGCATGGCGACCAGGGCGCTATGAATTACAGCATTTTGCTAAAAACATTCAGCGTTTTGAAATAGTTGATTTACAAGGCAACCTCCTTAGCTTTGGAAAAATCACTAAAGATAGATGGCGAGTTAATACTACTGACATTCAATCTATTAAGGTCTTTTTCACTTACTTTGCCAATGTGCAAAATGCTGGAAGTTCGTTTGTGGATGATAGTACGATGTACATCAATTTTGTAAACTGTTTGCCTTATGTAGAGGGCAGAATGAATGAAGCGTGTGAAGTAAGTATTTCTTTGCCAGATGATTATAAAATTGTATGTGGTTTGCCAAACAAGATAAACGAGCCTAATACTTTGTTGGCACAAGATTATTATCATTTGGTTGACTGTCCGTTATTGGCAAGTCCTTATTTACAACATCAAAGTTATCGAGTAGCAGATACAGATTTTTTTGTCTGGTTTTTAGGGAATTATATTCCAAACTGGGAAAAAATATTATCAGACTTTCAAAAATTTACAGAAAAGCAGATTGAAATAATGGGCGATTTTCCTGAAAAGGATTATCACTTTATGAATTGGATATTACCCACTTCATTTTATCATGGTGTAGAGCATCGCAATTCTACCATGATTGTGCTGGGGCCAGCCTCAGAAGGCGATGGACTTTATACAGATTTACTGGGAGTTAGTTCACATGAATTGTATCATGCTTGGAACATCTGTAAAATTCGTCCTATCGAAATGATGCCTTATGATTTTACCAAAGAAAATTATTTCTCTACAGGTTTTGTAGCGGAAGGAGTAACTACTTATTTTGGCGATTTATTCTTAGCTCAATCGGGTGTGTTTGATATAGAAGCCTATCTAAAAGAATTAGAGACTGTTATCAAACGTCATTTTGAGCAAGATGGACGAGCGTTTCAGTCGTTAACTGAATCTTCATTTGATTTGTGGTTAGATGGTTACGCACAGCCAATTCCTAACAGAAGAGTATCCATTTATCAAAAAGGAGCAGTTGTAGCCTTAATACTAGATTTGATGATTCGTTTGAAATTTGGTCACCGCCGTTCATTAGGCACTATTATGCAACTAATGTGGGAACGTTTTGGTAAAACTGGTGAGGGTTATTCCATAGAAGATTACCAAAAGGTATGTGAAGAAGTATATGCAGGTTCTTTAAAAAACTATTTTAAAGACTGTATCGAAGGTAATATTCCTTTAGAAGATTTAGCAAATGAGCTACTCCAAGCCTTTGGCATTAGTATGCAACGCAACCCTGACGGTAAAATTCATTTGGAATTGTTGGATTCAGAGAACGAAAACCTAAAGTTGTGGTTAAATTTGTAGCGATTTTTTAAAATACCTATCATTTTATAACTTAAAAGGTTATATTTTTGTTGTGATAATTGAATTTGATAACGATGATTTGTACTATCATCATTAACAAAATGAAAACTAGATTAGACCCTAATTACATTCCGCCTGTGGCAATGCACCCTGGCGAATTATTACGTAACGAAATCAAAGAAAGAGGGCTTAAACAAACGGAATTAGCCAATAAACTATCGATTAGCCAGCCTTTTTTGAATGGGTTATTGAGAGAAAAAAAGAAAATAAGTATTGAATTAGCTATCAAATTAGAAGAAGTATTGGGCATTGAAGCCGAACAATGGGTGAAGCTCCAGAGACTTTTCGATAAAATAGAAACAAGAAATAAAACAGAGCAGAGTCTTCAACATCTAAATATTTCATCTCAGAAAAGAGAAAGTATTTTAGTAGCGATGATGGCATAGTATATTTTAGTTATTTGTATATACGTATGGCTGATTATTTTGAAAGATATAAACAAATCTGATTATGGCAATGAAGAATTATTGCTATTAGATTTAAGAAGATTATAAAAGAAAACGCTCGTCTAAATTAAAAATTATTAGATGAGTTATTTTGACTAATAAATGAAAGATAAAATAAAACAATTAGCCCAAGCCAACGCCAGTGAGTTTGTGGCAAATCGCAGACATTTACATCAAAATCCTGAATTATCGTATCAGGAATTCAATACGCAAAAATATGTAGCAGCACGCTTAAAAGAAATTGGCATTATCCCAACTGAAATTGCGAACACAGGCTTAGTAGCAACGATTGAGGGAAATAATCCTTCTTCTAAAATCGTGGCTTTGCGTGCTGATATGGATGCTTTACCGATTGTTGAAGCGAATGATGTCCCTTATAAATCATTGAACGAAGGAGTAATGCACGCTTGCGGACATGATGTGCATACGGCGTCGTTGCTAGGGGTATCTAAAATTTTACATACACTTCGCAATGAGTTCGATGGAACGGTGAAATTAGTATTTCAACCTGCCGAAGAAAAAGCACCGGGTGGAGCGTCAGTAATGATTGCCGAAGGAGCATTGTTAAACCCTAGTCCAAGTAAAATGCTTGGTCAGCACGTTGCCCCTAATATTCCTGTAGGAAAAATTGGTTTCCGCGAAGGAATGTATATGGCTAGTGCTGATGAGCTGTACTTTACTGTAAAAGGCAAAGGCGGACACGGTGCAATGCCCGAATTGGGTATTGACCCTGTATTGATTACTTCACATATTATCGTGGCTTTACAGCAGATTATTAGCCGTAATAGAAATCCACGTTATCCTTCGGTGTTGACTTTTGGCAAGGTAATAGCCAATGGTGCTACCAACGTAATTCCGAATGAAGTATACGTAGAAGGTACTTTTCGTGCAATGGATGAAGAATGGCGTTCAGATGCGCTGGCTCGTATCAAGAAAATGGCAGAAGGCATTGCAGAATCTATGGGTGGAACTTGTGAAGTATTCATTCAGAAAGGATATCCATTCTTGAAGAATGAACCAGAATTGACTCGCAGAATGAAAGGTGCTGCGGTTGATTACATGGGCGAAGCCAACGTAATTGATTTAGATATTTGGTTGGCAGCAGAAGATTTTGCCTATTATACACACCATGTAGATTCGTGTTTTTATCGTTTAGGTACTCGTAATGAAGCCAAAGGAATAATTTCGGGTGTTCATACGCCTACTTTTGATATTGACGAAAGTGCTTTGGAAATCGGAGCAGGATTAATGTCGTGGTTAGCCGTTAGCGAATTGTCCATCTAATCATATGACTTTGTAGATATTGAAAACCTCTTGATTTGATAGTCAGGAGGTTTTATTTTTTCGTTCTTTTATCTATTTTCTCATAAATTTTCAAACAGAAAAAAGAAATTATCCATTATCCGTAGCATGAGTCATCCCGAATTTTAAAATCATAAAGAAGCGGTCGAAATTAGTTTTTCGACCGCTTCTTTATGATTGACGAACAACGAATTCCTACTGTTTGAGCGGTAGCGAGTCGGTTCGCCGATGCGATTAGGAATTCTTGATTTTCTTTTGTTACTTTTCTTTCATCAAGGAAAGAAAAGTAAGGACTAGACAATAATAAGTAGAAAACCTCTCAAATTGTCTCCCAAACGCACAATTTTAGGAAAAATTCGGGATGACTCATGTTTATTAGTATGAGTACTTTGTCGAACGGTAACCGCAAGGGTTACCGCTACAGGATTTAGACGAAAACAAAATACTTAGTAATATTTTTTTAATGGTTTTATTAAAATCACAATTCATCACTCACAATTATTATTTACGTCATGCTAAAAGATAATTTTTCCACACAAGCAGCACTTTATGCTAAGTTTCGTCCTAAATATCCTGAGGAAATATATGATTTTGTATTGAGCAAGGTAAAAAGCTTTGACACTGCTTGGGATTGTGCTACTGGTAATGGACAAGTAGCCTATCGTCTATCTGAAACATTTAAAGATGTTTTTGCAACCGATATTTCTCAAAAACAGCTAGACAATGCACAACAAGCTGATAATATTCATTATACTATTGCTCAAGCTGAAAAGACTGATTTTCAAGCAAATACTTTTGATTTAATTACAGTAGGACAAGCAATTCATTGGTTTGATTTTGAGCGGTTTTATCAAGAAGTTCGCCGAGTGGCTAAACCAGATGCCATTTTTGCGGCGTGGGGCTATGGCACGTTGACGATAGATAATGTAGAAGCCAATGTTTTGTTCCAAGATTTTTATCAAGAACAAATTGGTGAGTATTGGGATGCTGAACGTGGTTATATCGATGATGAATATCGTACACTTCCTTTTACATTAGCAGAAATAGAAAGTCCAAGATTTGCAATGTCTTACCAATGGACATTGGCTGAACTGGAAGGTTATTTAAATACGTGGTCGAGCGTACAGAAGTACATTAAAATTCACCATGAAAACCCAGTAGATGGCTTTATTGAAAGTTTAAAAGCTATCTATAAAAGTTCAGATACTTTCACGGTGAATTTTCCTATTTTTATGAAGGTGGGGAGAATTGAGAAGTAATCATTTAATTTTAAAAACAACTTTAACCGTTTTTGAAATACTAATTTTTTGAGCTATCTGCGTGAGAGATGGATTTGCCACTTCAATATCTCCCTTTACTTCAAACCGAGCATGATTAGATTCATTTGATAAAATAGGCTCTGTATCTTCCGTATCAGCAATTTTAACAATTTCTACTATACCTTTTTTTGCAAATTTCGCCATAATCTCTGCTTTGTTTCTAGCGGATTTTAAGGCTTTTTCAAGTAGTATTTTTTCAGACTCTACTATTTTAGAAGAGCCAAAAGAACTGCTAAATTCAGTAAATCCATTTTTCAAAAGTTGGGTTTGAATATTAGTATATTGTTGAATACTATCAACAGTAAAGCTTACTCTTTGCTCTGCAACGATAAACTCTTTCTCTTCATTCTTATTATAGTTAATATCTTTTCTAATTTCAAGGAGTGAGTATGAAATCTTATTTTGAGGTATTTTAAATTCCTTTAACAGTTTTAATATTTCTTTTTCTTTGGTTTTATGATTCTGATTAATCTTTTCTAAATCAGATGCGTCTTTTACCGAAATTAATACCGTAAAAGTTATCTGGTCGGCAGGGAGGTCTAAAGTGGCTTGTCCTAACACAACAATTCTATTATCTCCATTTTCTTTTTGTTGAGAAAATATAGCGTGATTAAAAAGAAGAACTAAAAATAGGATGGCATTTTTCATAGTGTATAGTATATTTAAAAGTTCACAAATTCATTAACCTACATCTCAATCCCAATCCTCTTCATCAATTGACTCGCATTAAAACTATGGCAAACGCCTTCGCGAAGTTTATAATCGAACACTAAATCATCATTGGCTACTTCTGATGAAAAGCTGTAGTTTTTTACAAAATCTTGTTCATCAAATTCGTCGCCTAATTCTACGTCGTGCGTCGAAATAAAGCCAGAAGCTGATGTCTTGTGTAATTGTAACATCAAAGCCCTTGCTCCTTCGTGACGGTCTTTTGAGTTTGTTCCTTTCAAAATTTCATCTAGAAAATATAGAATCGATGCCTTGCTATTATCGGTTGTAGCTACTTCGTCAATTAACTGTTTCAAGCGTTTTAATTCTGCGTAAAACGACGATGTTCCTTCTTCTAATGAATCATTACTTCTCATACTGGTAAATACTTGCAAACACGAACATTCAAAGCTTTCGGCACATACTATGCCCCCCGACAATGCCAAAACTACATTAATGGCTACTGTTCTTTGAAAAGTACTTTTCCCTGACATATTCGAGCCCGTAATGATAATTGTTTTGCCTTCTCCAATCAGTTCAATATCGTTCGCAACTCGTTTGCTTGCTTTAATCATTGGATGCCCTAAAGCCTTGGCTTTTAGCGTCACTCCGCCCGTTACAATAGTCGGATTGATAAAGGTTGGATTCGCAAAATGATAACCCGAGAAACTATTCAAAACCTCAAACTCAGCAATCACAGCTAGCCAAATAGGAAGATTATCACGGTGAGCTTGTTTCCAATTTTCTAGTTTAATAAAATATTGAATATCCCATAAAGTTGGAACACCTACGACAAAGGCAAAGAATGGATTACTTCTATTGGCTAGTTTATTAAGGATATCCTCTAAAGCTTTGATAGCAGGACTTGCTTCTGAAATTTTACTTTTTAAATCGTTTAATTTCTCTTCTTGAAAATTCTCTGCGACAATCAATTCAGATACTGCGGCATAGGCTTTCATCGCTCCCGCAATACGATTGGTTTGTTCAAGGGCAATGCTTACTTCTTCAAAAATTTGTTTCAGAATCATCCCATGCGCCATAAAAAGCACCAATACGATATACGCTGGCACAAACCCTAAAATCCAAGCAATGACTACAGGGATAGTCAAATAAGGTAAATAACGAGCAATTTGAAAGAGGGACTTTTTAATCGTTTGGTTCGCTGGGGCATTATTCCATGCTAATAGCTTGTCGGTCGGTTCAGCTACTTCTTCAATCAACATCGCTGAAGCTTCTAAATCTTGACGCCAATCTATTTTTGCTGATAATTCCCGAATTGCCTTCTGGCGATTTAAAATTTCATTTGTTTGGGCTGGATGCAATATCCAATCTGCCAGCATTTTGGCTCCTCCAAAAGTATGCGTACGGTTGAGTAATTTATACAGCGATTGGTTTCCGAAAATATCTAAATCATTCGCATAGAAATGTTTGTCTTCTACAAAAGCTTCGCCTGTTTCAGTACGATTAAAATGGTTTGATAACCGTTGAATTTCATCTTCATTCAAAGCAATCAACACCTTGTTTTTATCTCTCAGGTATTTAACTTTAAGATGTTTGGTCACTGAAAATAAAAATAAGGCAATCCCAATAATCAATACTAACAAAGTATAGGCAAAATCATACATCTCATAACAGAAATAGCCAACCAAAGCAGTGATTGCAAATAAAAATGCTCGGAAAACAGCCCATTGATTATACTGTTTTTGGAAGTGTTCAACAAGGCTCTGGAAGTGTATTTTTCTACTTTGAAAAGTTTCGAGGGGTGTCATATACGTATTTTAATTTCGACAAAGATACACAAAGGGCTTTGAACATTGCAAAAGCTTATAATTCCTCCAATTCATCTGATTCAAAAAAGTGAACGCCTTTTAAATCTTTGCTCGCTAATACTTGCATAGCCTTTGCTATTTGTGCGGCTTCTATTCCTCTGTATTTTTTAAGTTTGCCTATCAATAAAGGCGAGATTATTTTAGCTAATACAATTCCTATCTTTTCACCTACTCTAACCTCTTGCCTATCTCCCATAATAAACGAAGGTCGAACACTGATAAAATTATCAAAGCCTAAACTCTTTATTTTCTGTTCTAAATCTCCTTTAGTTCTTAGATAAAAGTTAGAAGAAGTAGCATCAGCACCAATCGATGACACCAGAATATACTGTTTTATTCCATTGGCTTGTGCAATTTTACCAATTTCAAAAGGATAGCTACAGTCTATTTTATACTGTGCTTCTTTAGACCCTGCTTTTTTGAGCGTTGTGCCCATCGCACAAAACAAATCGTCTCCAACAATTTTAGTAGCGTCTGGCGCATCAAAATCGATGGTTTCTTGTACTAGCTTGGGATGGCTAATGTCTAAGGGTTTGCGAAGTAGCAAGGTTACTTTTGCATAAAGTGGGTTTTCAAGGATTTGCTTTACGAGGGTGCTTCCCACCAAACCTGTCGCTCCGATAATTAAGGCTGTTTTCATAGTAATTTTCTGATAGACAATTCTTTAAATAAATTACGAAGTTTATGATAATCATTACTTATTGCTTAAACCTTATAATGAGGCTCTCCGTTCCTAGAAGAAAACCTCTTTTATGTTAAGGTATCTAAAAAATATAAAAATCGGTAATTTAATAACTATCATTTCATTTTTTACGTTTATATTCTAGGCTTTTCCTGTAAATTTGAGTTAATCAATTCATCAAATGTGTTATCGTGAAAGAAAATACTTTATATTCTATACTGAAATCATACCAAAAGAGACTTACGAATCTGAGTGCTAGGAATAAGTCTTTATTATTGACTTCCGCAACTGAACAATTTTTAGATATTCATGAGCTTGATTTTCTAAAGAATACTCCTTCTTTTCATATCATTGAGCAACTAATCGCTCAGAAAAACACGATATCACTTTCTGAAAAACATGACCCTCGTTTTGAAAAAGTCAACGAAATCAGTAAAAAGCTAAGAAAAATTTCAAGGCATGATAAACTGATAGAAGAAGAACGTGGCTCTGAAGATTTATACATTGGTTACCCTATTGTAAAAGGTAAATTTTCAGATGGTACTGTCGTTCGTTGTCCATTACTTTTTTTTCCAATTCATCTAGAGGCTACGCTTTCTACTCAAAAGAATGCTGGCACTGATGAATCTCTCACAGAAATATGGCAAATAAAATTGAGAGAAGAGGCGCTTTCAATCAACAGAAGTTTTTTGTTGGCTTATTCTTATTTCAATGATATTCAGCTTTCTGATGAGTTTTTGGATAATTCTTTCGAGGATTTTTCAAAAAATGCCCTTGAATTCAGAACACAGCTTTATGAATACCTAAAAAGCTCTCCGCTAAATATCAATTTCAACCAAGAGAACTTTACGAATCAACTAACTTTTTTCGAAAAAATCACCAAAACTGAATTAGAAGCAACCGAACGCAACGGCGAACTGAAGTTATATCCACAAGCTGTTTTAGGAATTTTCCCACAAGCAGGCTCATTTTTAGTCCCCGATTATCAGTTTTTGATTGATACGCTAGCCCAAAATGAAGAAAAAACGGTTGAGCATCTTTTTCCAAATGATGTCAATCCAGAGCATCCTGTCATCAGAGAGGAACAATTGCTAATGCCCTTTGAAATAGATATTTCACAAGAGGTAGCCTTGCGAGAAGTAAAAGCTGGGCAATCGTTAGTAGTACAAGGCCCTCCAGGCACTGGGAAGTCTCAACTGATTTGTAACCTTGTTGCCGACTTTACCGCTAGAGGTAAAAAAGTATTAGTAGTTTGCCAGAAAAGAGCAGCGCTGGATGTAGTGCAAGAACGCCTAACTCAAGTAGGCATGAGGGACTTCGTAGGGAATGTCCATGACTTTAAGAATGATAGAAAAGCGCTGTATCAACAAATTTTTGATCAGATAGAGCAAGTAGATACTTATCAAAAGCAGAACCAGAGTCTGGATGCTATTTTTATCGAAAGGAATTTCACACAACAAAGTCGGCAAATTGATAAAGTTTCCGAAGAACTCCAAAGCTTTAAAGATGCCTTATTTGCCATCAATGAATCTGGCGTATCAATCAAGGAATTATATTTGACAAGCTCTGCCAATGATTCTTTTGTGGACTTGCAGGAGTATTACAAGTACTTCAACTTTACGGAAATCAAAGATTTTGTTGAGAAGTTTAAGCTATACTTTGCTTACCAAGAAAGATTAAGAGGGAACGAAGCTTCTGAATTTTGGCAAAATCGTCTTTCTTTTCAACATCGCCAATCAAGTGATATTGCTTTGATTACTAAGACGATTAAAGAATTAAGTCATTTTGTACAAGATTTTGAGAACCAAGCCAAACAAATATTGGATAAAAATTTATCTTTTGAAGCTCTCCAAAAGATTTCTCCCGAAAAAATAAAGCTACAGAATCTTTTAAATGGTATTGCGAACGACAAGGTATATAAACTTTTAACCAGAAATTTAACGGAACGAATCAGGACTAATGCTACTAAAATCTCAGGATTGGAAGCGGAAGTTGGGCAGTTATTTGCTGGACAAGGTATTGAAATCACTTTACCCAGTACAGCACTACTGCCTTTAGCTGGTAAAATAAGTAATGCTATCAATGTCAAAGAAAATACATTTGAAAGTATTTATTGGACGTTGTTTTCTAAAGAGAAAAAGGAAATTCAGCATCTGGCAATCGCCAATGGTTTAAGCATTGCGTCGGACGATTTAAAGAAATTACACGAAAGAATTCTGAATAGAATTGCTTTAGAAAAATGGTGGCAAGAAAACGCTTACCTGTTTGGGAAAGACTTTGAAAAAACCATAGAGGACAATCAGGAACCGATTTGGTTGAGAAAAGGCTACCGTTGGTTCGAACGCCATTTCCAACTACTGTATCAAGTAGCCAAAGCTGAAACTATTTTACGGAGTATTAAAAGTGTTCAATTAAGTGAATGGTTTGATTGTAGTTGGGCAGATTTTCAAGCGAAAGTCAATTTTCTGATTGACAAATCAACCCAATTAGACGAACAAATAAGTCTATGGCAGTCCAACTTGTCTCCTACCCAGATAAAAGAATTAGCCAACCTCCAGCATGGCACTTTAGTGATTAAATACTTGCAAGAGTATTTCGATGATATGCAGGAATTGGATGCATTGAAGGCAAATAGTAGCCATACAGAATTAGCCGTAATTGGTTTGTTTGATGATGAAAAGAATCCTTACGATAGTTTTCTGAATAGCTTAAAATTAGCGTGGATAAAAGATATCGAAACGAAAAACCCAATTTTAAGGGGAGTAAGCTCTTTAAAAATTGGGCAATTAGAAAGTCTCTTACAAGATTCTCTACTTCAAAAACAGCAATTAAGTAAGGAAATCTTATTGCTAAAATTACGCACACTCAGTTATCAGAACTTAGAGAAAAATCGGCTTCAAAACATTGTCACTTATCGTGATTTAAAACACCAAGTAGCTAAAAAACGGAAGTTATGGGCAGTTAGGCGATTGATTGCAACTTATTCAGACGAAATATTCAGGCTTGTGCCTTGTTGGTTGGCTTCGCCAGAAACGGTCTCAGCTATTTTTCCGATGGAAACTGAAAGTCCTTTTTTCGATTTAATCATCTTTGATGAAGCCTCTCAATGTTTTGCAGAACAGGGTATTCCAGCCCTATTTAGAGGGAAACAGGTAGTGATAGCGGGCGATTCTAAACAATTGCAACCTAATGATTTATACCGATTAAAATTTGAAAACGATGATGATGATACTCCTGCTTTGGAAGTCGATTCACTGTTAGATTTGGCTTGCCAATATTTACCTCAAACACAGCTAAGAGGACATTATCGTAGTCGTTCGTTAGATTTAATAGATTTTTCTAATCAATATTTTTATAAAAATACCCTACAGCTCTTACCTGATTTTCATGAAATCAATAAGGGCGAGCCTGCTATTCAATATTTAAAAGTAAATGGTATTTGGGAAAACAACAGCAATCTTGAGGAGGCTGAAACCATCATTAGTTTGGTACAGAACCTCAAAAAAGATTTCCCTCAAAAATCTATCGGTATTGTTACTTTTAACTTTAAACAACAAGGGCTCATTCAGGATTTATTAGAAGCAAAGTATTTTTCTTTTGATAATACCGATATTACTGTAGCACCTATTTTTGTTAAAAACATTGAGAATGTACAAGGTGATGAGCGAGACATTATTATTTTTTCAATAGCGTATGCCCCCGATGTAAAAGGCAAATTGAGTATGCAGTTTGGGTCGCTTAATCAGCAAGGGGGTGAAAACCGTTTGAATGTAGCCATTACCCGTGCCAAAGAAAAAATATTGATTGTAAGTAGCATTATGCCACATCAGCTACATGTTGAAGATACTTTAAATGAGGGACCTAAATTATTGAAAAGCTATTTGGAATACGCCTTGCTAGTGTCGGAAGGTAATTATAAACCTAAGCCTTATTTCTCAACAAAATATCAGGCAGATTGGTTATTAAAAGAGCAAATTGCCAAAGATAATCAGCAACATATTAAAGAATTGCCTTTTGCTGATATCACAGTTAAAACAGGAGAAAAGTACGAGTCACTTATCTTGACTGATGATGATTTGTATTACGAGCATATTTCGCCCAAAGAAACTTTTGCCTATATTCCAGCAGGTTTGAAAGCAAAGGGTTGGTCTTTTGAACGGATTTATAGTCGTAATTTTTGGAAAAATACGTAATTGGGATTGTTTTTACCCGCAGATTGTTAGAGAATTTTTCGCAGATTTACGCAGATAATATTTGTCAGCGTAAATCTGCGTTATTAATTTCCAATATCTGCGGGTAAAAAATCAAAAAGATTAACATGAAAAATATTATTTTGCATCTCAGGATTCCATTTTCTTTTTTCCTTATGCCTGTTTATTGGTTCGCTTTGAGCCAAACGAGTAATACCAACTTGGGTATCAGTATCGGCGTTTTCTTCCTGCTCCATTTATTGATTTATCCTGCCTCTAATGCTTATAACAGCTATTACGATAAAGATGAAGGCTCGATTGGAGGACTAGAAAATCCTCCTCCTGTGAGCAAAGAATTATTCTATGTCGCTTGGGGATTGGATATTATAGCAGTCATTATCGCTCACTTTCTCTCAGGTTGGATATTAGCACTTGCTTTACTTATTTATAGTAGTATTTCTAAAGCATATTCTAATGATAAAATCAGACTAAAAAGATACCCAATTCTTAGCTGGATTACTGTCGGTATTTTTCAAGGTGCGTTTACGTATTTAACTGTTATCCAAGCAGTCGACAACCTTTCACTGAATACGTTATTGCAAGAAAAATATTTATTCCCTGCCCTACTCAGTAGCTTCAACCTATTAGGTTTCTATCCCATGACCCAAATTTATCAACACGAAGAAGATGCTAAACGAGGTGACTTAACGATGAGCAGAGTATTGGGTATCCGTGGTACTTTTATTTTTACAGCAGGAATTTTCTTATTAGTTACCATTGGTTTCTTCTATTTTTTCCAAACCCAACAAATTTTTCAATTCCCTGCCTTTATCGTTTACTTAGTCGTAATGGCTCCCGTATTAATTTTCTTCAATATCTGGTTTTTGAAAGTCCTTAAAAACGAACAATTAGCCGACTATAAACATACCATGCAACTCAATTTCCTAGGCTCTACTTGCTTGAATCTGTTTTTTATATTGCTGTTTTTAAGTAAACATTAAGGCAATGT
The DNA here is from genome assembly GCF_034928825.1 of Arcicella aquatica. Taxonomy (NCBI): domain Bacteria; kingdom Pseudomonadati; phylum Bacteroidota; class Cytophagia; order Cytophagales; family Flectobacillaceae; genus Arcicella; species Arcicella aquatica. The sequence goes on from NZ_JAYFUL010000046.1 coordinate 35,973, forward strand.
ATTTTGCATAAACTTTCTCTTTTGACTTACCAGATAATAGGAATATATATTAATGACTACTAAAAAGATGTATATTTAAGCCCTAAATATTACTTCAGCAAACTATGTATTCCCAAGCTATTACTACTTCCATTTTTGATTTATTCAAAGTTGGTCCTGGCCCATCGAGTTCACATACAATTGGCCCAATGAAAGCCGCATACGATTTCTTAACAGAAATCAATCGTTTACCTACATCGTTTATTTCGGAGACTCTTCAAATCGAAATTTATTTATATGGCTCACTAAGTGCCACAGGAAAAGGACATGGAACAGACAGGGCCATTATTGCGGGTTTATTAGGTTGGAAACCTGATGCTTGCGACCCAGTGAAGTTTTTGAAAATATTAAAAAATACTGATGATAAATATCCTGTCAAATTTCACAATCACCTTATTGCTGTAAATGCCGATAGTTTTCACTTTGAAAGAGGCAAATACGATTCTCCACACGCCAATACCATGGTGTTGAAATTGAAAGATGAATCAACCATACTTCTTGAACATGAATATTATTCCATTGGTGGAGGATTCATTTATCGCAAAGGAGAAAAACAACATCCTAAAAATGCCATTAATCCGCCCTACCCATACACCAGTATGAAGGAATTGAAGGCACATTTAAATCGTGAAAAGATTTCTCTTACTGAGCTCATGCTAGCCAATGAAATGGCTTTGACAGGCGTTTCAAAAAAAGAAATTGAGCAAAAAGTGGATGGTATTTTAGACTTTATGCATAAAGCCGTAAAACGTGGTTTAAAAGATAAAAGAGTATTGCCAGGGACAATCAAATTACGCAGAAAAGCACCTTTACTCTATGAGCGTGCTAAAAATCTAGCGATTACGAGCGATAGCTTCTTGATTTTCTTAAATGCCTATTGTTTGGCAGCATCCGAAGAAAATGCCGCTGGGAATATTGTCGTTACCGCACCTACGTCGGGTGCATCTGGCGTAATTCCAGGGATTACTTATCTCATAAAAAATCATTTTCATTATTCACCTTCCCTCATGCGTGATGGTATGTGGGCAGCCGCAGCCATTGGCTTTTTGGTAAAACATAATGCCAGTATTTCTGGTGCAGAAATGGGTTGTATGGGCGAAATCGGTACGGCATCCGCCATGGCCGCTGCCATGCTGACCTACTGTGCTACCAAAGATATTAATGCGATGGAATCGGCCGCTGAAATTGGCATAGAGCACCATTTAGGGATGACTTGCGACCCTATTGGTGGCTATGTACAAATTCCTTGTATTGAACGGAATGCGATGGGAGCGGTAAAATCTTATAATGCTTTTCTGTTAGCTACCTCGGGAGACAGCTCTCTACAAAAAATCTCTTTTGACAGCGTCATTAAAGTAATGAAAGCCACGGGTAAGGATATGTCTAAAAAGTACAAGGAAACCTCTGAAGCAGGTTTGGCATTGAGTGCTACGGAATGTTAAAATTTATATCCAATTGCCCATTCAAAGCCCCAAATACTATTTAATTTAGGTCGCAAAATATAATCGATTGTACCTTGATTAAATGGATACTCTGGTTGAAATTTATCATAAAAATACAAATTATGTTGCTCTTGTTTGCTAAAGCCTTGATAGTATCTTAATTCAAAATTCAATGGAATTTTCTTTAACCCATACACTAATCCCAAATTAATTCCATAATCAATTTTAGAAGCTCCGAGAGTAGAACCATCAAATTCTTTTGCTTTATCCCTCAACCAGTCACTATCCATTATGCCACTTTTAACAAAAAGTGACCTCTTTAGTGAATAGCTAATATATGGACCAGCTTTTAACGAAAAGCCAATGTTCTGGTTACTATTTTTATTAAGATGTATTTTCAAATGTACAGGCAACTCAACAAATGAATTAACTATTCCTTCATTTCCATGAGCTAAAGAGTTTCCTACAGCATCCATATATAATACATCAACAATATGTCCTCTTAACGTTCTATTTAACTCAGCACTTAATGATAGCTTGCTTGTTAGTGGTAATTCATACAAAAATCCGATGTTGGGTAAACTAATAATACGGTCAGAAACACTCAATCCAATTCTTGCTCCAAATTTTTGAGAAAATGATAATGTACTTTGTAAAAGTAGTAGAATTAATAAATGCTTTTTCATAAAAAATCTATGTGTAAAATACAATGAAGCTGTTTAAACTTTTCCTTTCGGATTAAACTAAGTCTTTTAGAATAGCTTGTTCCAAAATTTACCCAACGTAGCGATGCTATGCTTCGCAAATTTTGAAAAAATCAATTCAAAAATACAATACTTTCACCTAAGAAACGGAAAGTTTAAACAGCTTCAATATAAACAATTATACATACAAGGTAATTATCATATTGTACATTTCCAAAATCTCATACAAAAACACTCCAGCTTTGCTGAACTGCTTTATTAAAAGCTGAGGTATCTAACCGTAAATCAATTTGTTGACTTTCGAAATACTCTATCAGGTTTTGTGTATTGATATTGCCTACTAATTCATCTTCCGCCATTGGACATCCTCCAAAACCACCAATAGCACCATCAAAACGAGTACAGCCTGCTTCGTAAGCCGCTTTGATTTTAGGCAACCAAGCATCTGCACGGGCATGAAAATGTCCTCCAAATTCTATAGCAGGATATGCTGTAATCAACTCATTGAATAGGCTTGAAATAATTGGACCATCAGCCAAGCCAACAGTATCCGAAAGAGCTATGATATTAATGCCTATATCCGCCATTTTCTTTGTCCAAAATGCTACAATTTCAGTATTATAAGCATCGCCATACGGATTGCCAAAGGCCATTGAAAAATAAACGACTAATGTTTTATTGTTTTTTAAACAAAGTGCTTGAATGGCTTCTACTGTTTTAAAAGCTTCTTCTATTGAAATATTAGTATTGCGTTGTTGAAAAGTCTCTGAAATAGAAAAAGGAAAGCCTAGGTAACGGATTTTCTCAAAACTAACAGCCTTTTCTGCTCCACGCAAGTTGGCTATAATTGCCAATAGTTTAGTAGGCGAATGATGTTCCTCTAAGGCACGATACACCAATTCTGTATCTGCCATTTGCGGAATGGCCTTGGGCGAAACAAAACTCCCAAAATCAAGGGTATCAAAACCTACTTCCAGTAATTGTTGTAAGTAAGCAATCTTCTGTGCTGTAGGGATTTGCCTTTCCCAGCCTTGCATGGCATCTCGTGGGCATTCTATTAATTTAATTGTTTTCATGTTTGGTTCCATGCTGAGAATATTCAACAATAGTTTAGATTGTTTTTGAAAACTAAACATAAAGAATTTCTTGGTGAATATCAAAAAAACAAAAATCCCGTCCATTGCTGAATCGGGATCCTGTAAAAGTGGTTAGGTATTCGTTATTAATAAGATCTTCTTCTTTTTGCTATTGCTTCCATATTATCATACCCTGCACGGTTTGGATATTTCATCATTATTTTATTGACAATCTCAAATACTAACAACTCTCTATCTTTCTTACTATTATTAATTTGTCCCTTTGCATATCCTTGCCAAATCATGTCTTTAGAATTAGCATCTAACATATTAATAATGATTCTATTTTCTTCATAATTATCAGAAGAAACACTCGCAGGCCAAGAGGGTGTGGCGGTACTTGAACTTACTGATTGTATATTATGAGCATCGGTTGAAAAACTCACTACAATGTCTGGTCTAGCGTCATCTCTTTTATATCCTCTACTGTCCATTTCATGTTCCATGGCCTTAGTCAAACGTTTTATCATCAGCGGACTGCCCATTACGGCATCCTGCTGAGAAACAGGAGGCGTATAAAAACTGTAAGTACGATATTGTGAAAAATTAATTTGGCGGTCGTAGTCTGAGCGAACCGTCAATGATGAGCTACAACTAATTGTCCCCAATAATGTAGCTAAAGCAAAGCATTTTAAAACTGTTTTCATAGAACTAGGAATTAATCTATTATGTGGAAAGAACGTCTGAAATTTTTATAGATTAGCCAACTACATAGAATTTTATTTTGGTTAGTAATATAGATTTTTTATCTTAGAACAATAACGTTATGGGTTTATGTTTATTCTCTTATACCCAAATATTTACAGCAGGGATGTATTGAAAATAGTGTTAAAAAGCAATTACATTCTTTATAACTCATGCCAATATGTCAATTGGCATAAGGTTTGACCGTTTAATAAATCAAATTTGATTGTATAACTTTTAAGTGTAATTTTATGACTTCTGTCATTGTGGCAGAAAATTCCATTTGAATTTGGGAATAGTCATTTTGATATATTTAAACTATTATCCACTTACTTTTATTATATATAAATACCCATTACCTACACCATACTATTACTTATTTCCAAATTTGCATAACACATAATATGAGTCTAGATAAAAACTTTTTAAATAATCTTAAACTTGCCGAGATTTCTGATTTCGATGGCATAGAACTAATTCCCCTTGGGTCGGAAGGGGTTGATGATGAAAAACTTGGAAAACTTACCGACGAATTACCAATATTACCAATCCGAAATGTTATTTTATTTCCTGGAATGGTAATTCCCATTACTGTAGGAAGACAAAAATCTGTTAGGCTTGTAAAAAAAGCTTACAAAGGAAATAGAACAATTGGCGTAATTACGCAAGCGAATCCGAATAAAGAAGAACCCGTTGGCGAAGATTTGTACAAAGTAGGAACGGTAGCACATATCATTAAAATGATTGTTTTGCCGGGTGGCAATACTACTATTATTGTTCAAGGACGTAAACGCTTTGAAGTTCAAAACTATATTAAAACTGAACCGAATTTGATTGCCAAAGTAAATTATTTAGAAGATAATTTACCTGCTAAACTCAATAAGGAAAATAAAGCATTGATTCAGTCTTTGCGAGAAATGGCTTCGAGAATTTTATTCTTAAACCCAGAGATTCCTCGCGAAGCCCAAATTGCCTTGGATAATATCGAATCTCCAAGTTTCTTAATTCACTTTTTGTCTGCTAATGTAAATGCCGAATTGGCCGAAAAGCAACAATTATTAGAAACAATTAATGGACTAGACCAAGCCAGAAAATTGCTTGAATTGATGATGACTGACATTGATTTATTGGAAATCAAAAGGGAAATTCAAAGTAAGGCAAGTAGCGATATAGACCAGCAACAACGCGATTATTATTTACGCCAACAAATAAAGGTTTTACAAGAGGAACTGGGTGTTGATAGTCCAGAAGCGGAACTTGATAAAATCAGAGCAAAAGGCGTTAATAAAAAATGGAGTAAGGAAGTATCTGATCATTTCCAGAAAGAGCTAGCAAAATTACAACGTACTAATTCGATGTCGGCTGAATATCCAATGTTAATGAACTATGTAGAATTACTAGTTGATTTACCTTGGAATGAAATCACAAAAGATAATTTCGACCTTAAGAAAGCACAAAAAGTACTTGACTTTGACCATTTTGGTCTTGAAAAAGTAAAGGAAAGAATTATCGAATACCTAGCCGTATTAAAAATGAAGGGCAATATGAAAGCCCCAATTTTGTGTTTATATGGTCCTCCAGGGGTCGGTAAAACTTCGTTAGGAAAATCTATTGCAAAAGCATTAGGTAGAAAATATATCAGAATGGCCTTGGGTGGTTTACATGATGAATCTGAAATCAGAGGACATCGTAAAACCTATATCGGTGCTATGCCTGGCAAATTGATTCAGAATATCAAAAAGGCTGGCTCTGCTAACCCTGTATTTATATTAGATGAAATTGACAAGGTTGGTTCAGACCACCGTGGCGATCCGTCTTCTGCCTTACTAGAAGTACTTGACCCAGAGCAAAACAATGCTTTTATGGATAATTACTTAGAGATAGAATATGATTTATCTAAAGTATTATTCATCGCTACAGCCAATTCATTGGATAGTATCCACCCTGCTCTTCGCGACCGTATGGAAATCATTGACATCAGTGGTTATACAATGGAAGAGAAAGTGCAGATTGCTAAAAAACACCTTGTCCCTAAGCAAAAAGAAGAACACGGTTTAGAAAACAAGACGTTAACTATTACAGATGCAGCTTTACAGAAGCTGATAGAAGGTTATACCCGAGAGTCAGGTGTAAGAAAGTTAGAACAACAAGTGGGCAAATTGATTCGTAAAGTGACGAAATCAATTGCGATGCAAGAAGAATATCCGAAGGTTATCAAACCTGAGGAGGTAGTGAAATTATTAGGACAAGAGTATTTCGATAAAGATTTATACGAAACCAACGATACTGCTGGAGTAGTAACAGGCTTGGCTTGGACACCCGTTGGTGGAGATATTTTATTCATAGAATCAATCTTGAATCGTGGAAAAGGTGGTATTACTTTATCTGGTCAGTTGGGTGATGTCATGAAAGAATCTGCTATGGCAGCACTTTCGTACCTCAGAGCACATGCTGATGAGTATGGAATAGATTACAGAATTTTTGATAACTACAACCTCCATGTTCACGTTCCTGCAGGTGCAGTGCCTAAAGATGGTCCGTCGGCTGGTATCACCATGACAACGTCTATTGCTTCGGCTTTAACACAGCGTAAAGTAAGACCTCATTTGGCGATGACTGGCGAAGTAACGCTTCGTGGTAAAGTATTGCCTGTAGGGGGCATTAAAGAGAAAATTCTAGCGGCAAAACGTGCTGGTATTCAAGAGATTATTTTATGTCATAAAAATAGAAAAGACGTCGAAGAAATAACCCCTTCTTACATTTCAGACCTTACCTTCCACTATGTGGATATGGTTGATGAAGTATTACAGATTGCCTTGATGGAAGAAAAGGTTTCCAAACCGATTAACTTTATTTTTCCAGAAGACAAACGAGAAGTAGTTTTGAATTAGATATAAAAAAAGAGGCTGTCCAAAAAGTAATTGGCAGTCTTTTTTTGTTATGTTATTGATATTTAGTATTTTAGCTATGTAAATCTTCAATCATGGCAAAGGCACTTTTCAAACCTCTTCCGCTAAATAGTCCCGAACTATTTCCTGTTAATATCTTTGATAGAATTCCCGAAAATCATCCAGTTCATCTAATAAATGATGTGGTTGACAAATTGGATATTTCTAAAATTATAGCTGAATACAAAGGAGGTGGCACTACCGCTTTTGCTCCCAGAATGATGCTAAAAGTGCTGTTTTACAGTTATTTAAGTAATATTTATTCCTGTCGCAAGATTGCCAAATCCCTTAATGA
>NZ_JAYFUL010000047.1:0-42221 GCF_034928825.1 Arcicella aquatica
TTTAGCGGAAGAGGTTTGAAAAGTGCCTTTGCCATGATTGAAGATTTACATAGCTAAAATACTAAATATCAATAACATAACAAAAAAAGACTGCCAATTACTTTTTGGACAGCCTCTTTGCTTTGTCAATCATCTTATCGTTTTTTCTTTCTATCTCTACTTTCTCCTCCACTACCCTTTGTGCGTCTATCGCCTCTTGGTGCTGATTTAGCATTTTTAGATTTATGTCTTGAGTCTCCACGATGCGATGGCTTTGTTTTTCTTTTACCATCACTGTCATTGCCTACTAAAGTCAAATCCATACTTCTGCGACCTAAATTACATTCTTTTACTTTTACTTGTAATTTGTCTCCAAAAGTAAATACTTTACCATTTCTCTGTCCAACAATTCTGTAGTTATCGCGGTCGAAATCATAGAAATCATCTTTCAAATCATTCATTCTGATTAAGCCTTCCGAAGCAGTTTCGGTAATCTCTACAAAAATTCCGAATTCAGTAACGCCCGAAATGATACCGTCCCATACTTTGCCTTCTTCCATCAAGCTCATAAATTCTACTTGCTTGTATTTAATAGAGGCACGTTCAGCTTCAGCCGCCATTTTCTCCATCTCAGAACTATGCTTACAACGGGCTTCCCAAGGTGCACGTTCTAAAGGCTGTCCGCCATCTAAATAATGTTGGAGCATTCGGTGCGCCATCATATCTGGGTAACGACGAATAGGGCTGGTAAAATGTGAGTAAAAACGAAATGCCAAACCAAAGTGACCGATTGGGTCGGTGCTATATTTTGCTTTAGACATAGTTCTTACTGCCAAGTTCTCCAGAATATTCTGTTCTGGTTTTCCTTCTACATCATGCATCAAAGCATTAAACGAAGTACTTATCTGCGATACTTCCGTTTGCACATTGTAACCAAAACGTTTGGCAAATGTCGAGAAGTTTTTCAGTTTTTCTGGGTCTGGGGCATCGTGAGTACGATACACCATCGTATTTCTAGGTTCTGTTTTACGCAAATTGAATACATATTCTGCTACTTTCTTATTAGCCAATAGCATAAATTCTTCAATAAGCTTATGAGAATCCTTTCTGATTTTCTGATAAATCCCTAGCGGTTTCCCGTTTTCATCCAAATTGAATTTTACTTCAACAGTTTCAAAATTTACGGCTCCTTTTGCAAAACGTTCGTCACGAAGTTTATGTGCTAATTGATTCAGCGTTAAAAGTTCTTTTGGGAAAGTCGGTAAGGAAGCAACGTCGTCCGTTTTCTTTTTACGCCCTTTTTTCTTAGGTTCTTCTTCGGGTATTTCAACAGGTTTTGCATCTTCTATAGCAATATTTCCACCTTCTACTGCATCTAAAACCTCTTGGGCTTCTTCGTAAGAGAACCTTCTGTCAGAATGGATAATAGTTCTACCAAACCACTCGCCAACCACTTTGGCATCGGGAGTGATTTCAAAAACAGCCGAGAACGTCAATTTATCTTCATTAGGGCGAAGAGAACATAACCCATTAGATAACTTCTCAGGTAACATCGGAACAACCCTATCTACCAAATACACCGAAGTAGCTCTTTTAAAAGCCTCCGCTTCAAGATTAGATTCTGGTAGCACATAATGAGTAACATCTGCAATATGTACACCAATTTCGTAATTGCCATTTTCTAAGAAGGCAAAGCTGAGGGCATCATCAAAATCTTTGGCATCTACGGGGTCAATCGTGAAAGTTGTAGTTCCTCTAAAATCACGACGATTTTTGATTTCTGCTGCTGATATTTTTACAGGAATGTTTTCGGCTTCTTCTTCAATATTTTTAGGAAAACTGATTGGTAAGCCAAATTCTGCTAAAATAGCATGCATTTCAGTATTATTCTCACCAGCTTTTCCTAAGACCTCTATTACTTGGCCTTCCATTTTGCGCTCTTTTTCTGCCCAATTCGTAATCTTCACGATTACTTTATCGCCGTTCTGAGCATCGCTAGTATCATACTTTGAAACAAAAACGTCTTGGAATATTTTCTTAGCATCAGGAGTCACAAAAGCATAGTTTGGTAAAATTTCGATAGTACCTACTAATTCTTTTCTGCCTCTTTCAATAATTTCTACTACTTCGCCTTCCGCACGAGTTGTTCCTTTTTTGTTTTTGGGGAATACCAATACTTTTACGGTGTCGCCATCTATGGCTCCGTTTAGTTCACGGGTATTAATCCAAATATCATCTTCTCTGTCTTCAACCACTACAAAAGCAAAACGAGCATTTACATGGTCGATTCTACCGACTACAAATTCTGTGACAGTATCTACTATATAACTTCCGTTTTGTTGGCGAATGATTTTTTTGTTTTTATGAAGCTCTTCAAGCAATTCTCCATATAAAGTTTTTGTACTACGGTCACGAACGGCAAAGGCTTTATGTACTTGGTTTAGCGACCAAGCTGTATCTTCATTTAGGCGAAAGAACTCAAGAATTTCTTCTTTTATCCTATCGCGAAAAGTTTGTTCTTTAGATTGTTTTGGTTTAATCATTTAGCAATTAATATGTTTTTCTCAAATATACGCAAAAACAACCCGAATTCTCAGGAATAGCAATAATACTATATTTATGTATCATGGTTCAAATAAGGGTATTACATCTACAGAAACAGATAAAGTATGTTTGCCTGAGCTAAAAATAATGCCTTTTAGCGGAGGTACATCGCTGTAATCTCGTCCATAGGCTGTAATGATATGCCTTTCTTGAGGAACTAAATCATTGGTAGGGTCAAATTCGCACCAACCAATGTTGGGAATAAATACTGAAATCCAAGCATGAGAGGCATCTGAGCCTTGCAGTTTTTTCTTGCCCGGAGGAGGCAAGGTTTCTAAATAGCCACTTACATATCGAGCAGCAAAACCCATACTTCTCAGACAGGCAATGGCTAAATGAGAGAAATCCTGACATACGCCCTTGCGTTCTTTCAACACAGTTTTAATAGGCGTATTGATATTGGTAAAATTAGAAACAAAGTCGAACTCTGTGAATATTTTATGACAAAGGTTCTTGATGCTTTCGTAAAGTGATTGATTTTCAGGGAAAGAAGCTTCTGCAAAGGCATGGATTTCTTCGTCCCAATGAATAAACGGGCTAGGTAATAAATACTGTAACAACTCTATTTTTAAAGCATTATTGGTTTTAAATGCCTCGCGGGCTTCTTTACAAGATACCGAAAAATTAATATTTAAAAACTTAGGAAAGGTTTCTACTTTACTTTCAGTCTTAACAATCAATTCTTGATGAGCCGATTGTATAGAAAAATAATGAATTGTATTACCAAAAAAGTCGATTCTTTCTACAATTTCAGAAGGCTTTGGACTAACTAACAACGAAAAACTATGACATATCTGTGTAGATATGTTCAGGGGTTTTAAACACACTAAACTATGATAGCTGTTTACAGAATCATGATATTTATATTTTGTTTGGTGAGTGAGTTTATATTTCATTGGTATCACTATTTTCTGGATTTTCCATTAATGAGTGTTGAATCACAGTATGAGTAAAATACACATCTGTCAGACAAACAGTAACAGACGAAATCAAACTAAAAACATTAGCGAGTAAGTTATCTAAATTTTCTCGATATAAAGTTTCTGCATCATAAGTTCCAAGCGTAGCAATATCTGTTAGCTTAATTTTGGTTGAAGCTTCCAACACCGCTTTTTCAGCTTTGGTTAGCCTTTCATTGCTTGATGTTTTAGGCAGTTTAGAAAGACATTCGGCTAAGGCATCCAATTGATAGCTGAGTGAATAAGGCAAACTTTCTTCCAACAGAACCATATCAAGCATGGCCTCTAAACTTATATGCGATTTATACAATAAACGATAATGAACTAATAAATGGTGATTGATTAATACGGCCTCAACCAAATCATTTTCTACGTTAAGGTCATTTTTAAAACTAAAAGTAGAACGAATAATGCTAATTCTTGATAAAATTCTCTCAATTAGTTTCCCAGCTTCTAATAAATAAAAACCGTTGTCGCGTGGCATAGACTCTGAAATGATTCCATAGAAAGTAAATAGACGAGTATGCAACTTGTCTAAAATCTTTTGAATCATGTTCGGATTGTTAGCATCAGGATCCGAGCTTTTAATCTTTTTTAAGCTATTTTCAATTAAATTAATGATTCTCCATGTATCATGGCTCCATTTATCACTTACTGTAATTACGCCCCTCAAAAAATACTCTACACTATAAGCTATTGTTCCCGCTTTTTTAGCATTAAAAACTAAATCATGAATGCCTGGATAAGGGTTTTTCAATAATTCAGGATTATCATCGTCAATAAATCCAGGATAACTGAGGGTAAGGTGTGTAAGAGACTTTAGCAATACATCAATGTGCTCTGATTTAATAGAACCACCAAAGTTGACATTTTCTTGCAAGGCATTAATTGTAATTTTCAAAAACTTTGTCGTAGCCATTGTTCTTTCACAATACCTTCCTACCCAAAACAGGTTTTCGGCACTTCGGCTAGGTAACGACGGATGATGATGAACAGATGCTGCCGTAGGAATGATAATCCGCGGAGGAGGCATTAAAACGGTATCAGATACAATCCAAGTGTCTTTAGAAAAGCCACCATACTGATGCGAAATCTCAAAGCGGTCTCTTACGGCTGAACTACGGGTTAAACCGCCATCCATCACATGATAATCTTTGCCATCTGAAACCAAATAAGCACGTAATGCTGCAAAACGAGGTTCAATTTTTCCATCAACCAAGGCTGGCGTAGTAGAAAGGCTTACTTCTTCTTGGGCAACGAATTCAGTAGGATTTTCAATGATAAGCTTACGGAGATCATTTAATTGTGCTTCCGTTAATGACTTTCCATAAACCGACCTTATTTTTTGTTTACGATTAGTACTTTTTATAATCAATTTCGGCAGATTCGCCAATACATGATTCATCTCTTTGGCCTGTCCGCACCACCAAGTAGCCACTGAAGGCATAATCAGGTTTTCACCTAAAAAAAACCTAGAAGCGGCATTCATAAAGGGTAATAAACCATTGTTTTCGAGTACACTTGAGCCAGGAGGATTAATCACTGAAACATTTCCTGAACGAATGGCGTGTAATAGCCCCGGAATTCCTAAACGAGAATCTTGCCTAAGTTCCAGAGGGTCGCACCATTCATCATCAATCCTTCTTATGATAACATCTACTTTTTCTAAACCATCGATAGACTTTAACCAAACGAAACCATCGCGCACCAATAAATCATCACCTTGGACTAAAGTGTATCCCAAATAAGCCGCCAAATAAGCATGTTCAAAATAAGTTTCGTTATTTGAGCCAGGTGTTAGGTAAACAATATTAGGATAATCTTTTGCTTTGACGGCCAAAGAAGCTACTGTTTGTTGAAGACTGGTAAAAAAAGGAGAAAGCCTACTTACATACATTCCATTAGTAAGTTCAGGCAATATTTTACTCATTACACTTCTGTTTTCAAGGGCATATCCTGTTCCAGAGGGTGCTTGTGTCCTATTATCTATTACCCACATCCTGCCGTCGGGCCCACGAGCGATGTCGGCAGCATATAGTGTTAATTGATTTTCAGAAGGGAGCTTTATATCATTACAAGACCTAAAAAAGCCTCTATTTCCATATACTAATTCAGGGGGTAGGATGTTTTCTTTGATTAACCGTTGACGACCGTAGATGTCTCTCAACATCAAATCTAAGACTAATGCTCTTTGTTTAAGTCCTTTCGCAACAACGTTCCATTCTTTTTGTTCGATAAGAAACGGAATAGGGTCTAGTTGCCAAGGTCGATTTAAGCTTCCTGAATTTTCATAAACATTATAAGTAACACCATTTTCACGAAGCTTGTTGATAATTTCAAAATTTCGAGAATGGAGTTCCTTCATGCCTATTTTTTCTAAAGTAGAAAAAAGTGTTTGCCAATGAGGTTTTACTTGACCGTTTGCTCCCAAGATTTCATCATAAGAGTTAATTTCTCGCTGATATGCTTGAAGTAAATTAGGTGATTTTTCTGTAATCATCGCTCATTGGTTGAAAATGAAGTATTTTAAAATTTATTAAAATTAAGGCTTTTGTAGGAAAACCTTGCACTACTCATTTGATAACTTCATCAATTTTAGCATATACTGTGTTCCAAGTGCTATCGCCGATATTAAAATTATGGTCTGTATCTACAAAAAATAAGTTGATTTGCGGGCTTAAATGATACTTTTCCTTAATCTCAATACCTCCATATTCATCATTAATTCCCTGAATAATTAACATTGGCGTTTGTAGGTGTGCTAAATGTAAATACCTTTCTGGTTCTACACCATTATTAGGATTTTGAAATGGATACCCCAAACACACAATGTGTTTAATATTCAATTCATCTGCGATGAGAGAAATAGCTCTTCCTCCTGATGACCTTGAAAAAACAATTAATTCATTGTTAGCACTCAGGTTTTGTATCCGTTTTTTTAGTCTGGGACATCTAAATTCGATAAACTCATTAGGACGGTTGTATAAATACACTGCATAACTCCAGTGAGTAACCAAATACAACAGTTTAACAAGCTTAATGTTGAATGCTTTGATAGATTTTGGTAGCCATTTTAGATGACTTTCAATGGACTGAAGTTTATAGATAAAGCTTCCTGCGGGGTGTTCCCACATTATTTTGTAGTTGTTCTTTTTTAGGTAGTTTCTTAAGATATGGTTCAAATGAGTGTCCTTGTGCCAATCGTCTCTTCCTACCAGTAAAACAACCTTTTTAAGAGATGGAGTTTTCATCATCTTTATTATTAGCAGTTAGTAATGGTTATTATTAAAATAAAAGTAATAAAAAAAATGTCATAAAATATTAGTATTATCCTGTAATATTTCCAATTCAATGGCTTTACATTACTGTTTTCGATAAATAATCCTTTATCAATATTTAATCATTCATAATTGTAAGCATTAGAATACATTGTTAAATTGGTAACTATTACCATCTTTTAAACATCATCATCAAATGAAATTATCAATTCAATTATTTTCTAGCATTTTGTTATTCATGGTTTGTATAAACAATATTCATGCCCAGAAAAAAGACACATCGATTTACGTTAATCAACATTTTAAAAAATCATGGAAGAATGGGCCACTTATTAGTGGACACCGTGGTGGATTTGATAGTAATTTACCTGAGAATAGTCTTGCTCGTTTTAATATGATTGCTAATGCCTTCAAAAAATCAGCTGTAATGTTAGAATTAGACATCAGACAAAGCGCTGATGGAGATTTGTTTATCATGCATGATGAAACCATTGATAGAACGACTAATGGTGTTGGTGTTATTAAGGAATTGGCATCAACGTATTTAGAGAGCTTATACCTAAAAGCACAAAAGGGTGATCCCACACAAGAACGTATTCCAACTTTTGATGGAGTTTTAAAATGGTTATCGGCCCATAAAAACGTTTATCTGATGGTAGATGTAAAAGATGATTTATGGCAAAAAACAGTGCAAAAGATAAAGAAAAAAAGACTAGAAGACCGATGCTTAATCCTGACGTTTTCACCCATCAATACACAGAAAGTATATCAGCTTTCGTCTACGATTACTATTTCAACATTAATTAGTAGTGAGAAAGATTGGGAAAGAATTAAAGCCTTGAATATACCTTTCAGGAATTTGGTAGCCTATATTAATGCTCAAACCCCTGTGTCATTAATTGAAAAACTCAAGAAAAATGGGATAGTGTTAACAAGTGATATTAGCGAAAATGTTCAAAAACATCCTGATGCTTTTGATAAAGGATATTATACGGAATTTCTAAAAACGAAGCAGGTAGATATATTAATTACTGATTATCCTTTTGCGGTGCAGGAGTTGTTGAAATGAAAATTAGCTTTGAAGAAAATCAATTTATGATTAAATTCAAATCCTTCTAAATATGACTAGCGAGGGACTTAAGTCCCTCGCTAGTCATATTTAGAAGGATTGAAAAAATGAAATTTATATTACCTTCTTTTCCAATACTTTCTTAAATCTAAAGTATTTGGATATTCTGGATTGATTACTTCTATTGGCGTATCGGCCTTAAGTTCCTTTTTGTTCTCTGCCACAAACCTCGAAATCGAAGGCGTATTTCTGATTGGTTCGGCTTCTTGTGTTTCAGCAGCATCTGGTGTATGCCCAAAACCCCAGAAACGGCTAATCATCCTTGATTCTGCCTCATAACTATTGATTGGGTAAGTATCAAAACTTCTACCGCCCGGATGTGCTACAAAGTAGGTACATCCACCAATTACTTTGTTATTCCAAGTGTCTAATATATCAAATACCAAAGGAGCATCTGCACCAATAGTTGGGTGCAATGCCGAAGGTGGGTTCCATGCTTTGTAACGAACACCTGCTACAAATTCGCTTTTTACACCTGTACTTCTTAACGGTACTCTACAACCATTACAAGTTAGGATATGACGACCTTCTATAAAGCCAGTTACTTTTACCTGTATTTTCTCTAAAGAAGAATCTACAAATCGAGCAGTACCAGAGTTTGACAATTCTTCGCCTAGTACGTGCCAAGGCTCTATGCCCGAACGGATTTCTAGTTGAGTATTATCAACGGTAATACCACCATAATAAGGGAAACGGAATTCAAAGAAAGCATCAAACCAAGAGATGTCGAAATTGTACCCTGCATCCTTCAAATCATTCACAACATCAAGCATATCTAAATAAGCGTAATGTGGCAAAAGAAAACGGTCGTGTAATTCTGTACCCCAACGCACTAATTTTTTCTTATATGGTTCTTTCCAGAATTTAGCAATCAAAGCCCTAATCAATAAGGTTTGAACCAAGCTCATGTGTTTATGAGGAGGCATATCGAACCCTCTGAATTCTAAAATTCCTAAACGACCCGTTGATGAATCAGGAGAATACATTTTATCAATACAGAATTCTGTACGGTGTGTATTGCCCGTCACGTCAACCAAAAGGTTTCTGAAAATTCTATCAACCATCCAGAATGGCACTTCTTCTCCCTCTGGAATTTGGTCGAATGCAATCTCCATTTCATACAATCGCTCTTCTCTACCTTCGTCAAAACGTGGTGCTTGACTCGTTGGACCAATAAAAGGACCAGAGAATAAATAACTTAATACAGGGTGATGTTGCCAGTAGGTAATCAAGCTACGCAATAAATCTGGACGACGTAAGATTGGACTATCCGCTGGTTTGGCACCTCCAATCGTTACGTGGTTACCTCCGCCAGTACCTGTATGTTTGCCATCTACCATGAATTTTTCTGTACCCAAGCGAGCAAAGAAAGCTTCTTCGTATAGAGCAGTGATGTTGTCAACTAACTCCTGCCAATTTTTGGCTGGATGAATATTTACTTCAATTACCCCAGGGTCTGGTGTAACATTTAGTTTTTCTAAACGGTAATCAGACGGAGGAGGATAACCTTCAATCCTAATCGGCAGTTGAAGCTTTTCACAAGTTGCTTCAATACAAGCAATCAAGTCTAAATAATGCTCTAAATACTCAGTAGGAGGTAAGAATGCATATAAAATACCTTCTCTCTCTTCAATTGTTAAAGCCGTAGTGAACGTAGGAACTTCGAAAATAATCTGCTTTTCGTTCCCTTTTTCTTTTTCTCCCTCGCTCACTTTTTTAGCAGGAGGGAGTTCATAGTCTGGAGCAACAGCACCATAACGTTTTTCCACAACTCCACTAAAGTCACCTAATGGTGCTAAATCTTCAAAGGGGCTACGTTCGGCAGGAAACTCTTTTCTATCGTCTGATAATGCAGGCAATGAGTCCAATGGCAAACGATAACCAATCGGAGAATTACCCGGAATCAGGTAACAATGATTCCTTCTGAAGCTCCAAGCACAGCTTGTCCAAGTATTGATACCGCTATCCCACTTCAAAGGAAATACGAAACCAGTAGGATTATTCAGTCCTTTTTCCAACAATTTGGCTAAGGTGCGTCTTTCTACCGAATCTTTTAAATTTACTTTTAATGGGTCAATGTTAACGGGAATCTTACCTTCTTCTAAAGCCCAATAAATAGGGTCTTCATAAGCAGGAATAATATTATTGGTATTAATGCCTAAGTATTTGGTAAGTTCAAAGGTGAACCTCTCTGCATCATGGAATGTAAGTTTTTGGTCGTTTTCTTTGGCAACCAATGCATCATTTTTCCAGATGGTATGTCCGTCTTTTCTCCAGTAAAGGGCATATTGCCAACGTGGAATCAATTCGCCTGGATACCACTTACCTTGTCCGAAGTGTAATAATCCACCATGAGCAAAACGATTTTTTAGGCGTAATGCTAAATCATAGGCTAATTTTCGTTTTAAAGGGCCATCCGCAGTAGAACTCCATTCTGGCGATTCATAATCATCTACTGAAACGAAGGTAGGTTCGCCTCCCATAGTCATGCGTACATCGCCTTCTTGTAAATCCTTTTCTACATCATAACCCACTTGCATGATGTCTTCCCACTGTTGGTCAGTATAAGGCTTCGTTACCCTTGGGTCTTCATGGATTCTGGTAACTTTATTGTCAAATTCAAACGTAACATTACAAACATCGGTAGCGCCTGTTACAGGGGCAGCACTTGCATAGTCTGGCGTACACGACAAAGGAATGTGTCCTTCGCCCGCAAAAAGTCCAGAAGTAGGGTCAAGACCAATCCAGCCAGCACCAGGGATGTATGCTTCTACCCAAGCGTGCAAATCGGTAAAATCAGCTACGGGTCCAGAAGGTCCATCCAAAGATTTAATATCTGACGTAAGTTGGACTAAATAACCAGATACAAACCTAGCTGCAATGCCGTGTTTTCTTAGAATTTGGACTAACAACCAAGACGAATCTCGACAAGAACCGCTTAGAGAAGTTAGTGTTTCTTCACAGGTTTGTACACCTGTTTCCATTCTAATGTTATAGTGTAAGCCATTAAATACTCTTTGGTTGAGGTGTACTAAAAAATCAACCGTATTAATGTTTGTATAAACTCTATTGTTTTCAATCCAATTCAATAATTTTTCGCCAGACTCTCTTTCTTCAAAATAGGGTCCTAGTTCTCTTCTTAACTGTTCGTCATATTTGAAGGGAAACTTTTCAGCATATTCTTCTACAAAAAAATCAAAAGGATTGATTACCTGTAATTTGGCAATAACTTCTACCTCTACATGTAATTCCGTGGTTTTTTCAGGAAAAACTACTCTGGCTTGATAATTACCAAATGGGTCTTGTTGCCAATTGATGAAATGATTTTCAGGAAATATTTTGAACGAGTATCCCTCAATCACTGTTCGTGAATGTGGCGCAGGACGTAATCTAAAAATGTGTGGAGATAGACTGACGCTTCTATCAAACTTGTATTTCGTCTTATGAGAAATGGCAACTTTTATCGACATATAGATTGAAATTGAACGTTAGTTTTATGATTTATGTAAAAAAAGCGAAAATTAGTGTTAAAATGAAGGGGATAGCTATAAAATTATATTTTTGCTTGAAATAGTTTATTTAAAAGTGAAAGTAATTGAAGAAGGCTTTTAACTTTCAGCTTTTGGACATCAGATTTTGGTATTAGGAAATAGACTTTTGGATATTTGAGAAAATCAGTCGTTTAAAATCTGTGGAGAATTGTGATGTGAGAATGCTTGGAAATAGACTAACCATTTAGCATCATTAATGGTTTAATACATTAAGTAAAGCGTTTACATTCAAGCCTTATCACTAGCGAGGGACTTAAGTCCCTCGCTAGTGATAATAAAAGATTTGATAATAATATTGTTAAACAAATAAGGACGAATGCAATTCGTCCCTACTGTTTTTTAAAAAAGCCTAAAGCCTATTGCTTACAGCCTAAAGCTTAAATCTATTTCGATAATTCCGTTGCTCTTTTCTGAGCAGCGTAAATTCCCTCTTGTAAGTTTTGTGCTAAAAGTCCTTCTTCAAAACGTTTCAAGGCAGCTTCTGTAGTACCCCCTTTTGATGCCACCGCTTTGATTAATTCATCTAAACTTTTTTCAGCATTATTAATTAAATGGAATGAACCCAACATGGTTTGTTTTACTAACAAAGCGGACATAGATTCTTCAAAGCCCATTTGTTTTCCTGCTTCAATCATCGCTTTTACTAAGTAGAAAAAGTAAGCGGGCCCGCTACCACTCAATGCCGTTACGGCATCTAATAAACTTTCATCTTCTAAGAAAACCGCTCTACCCGTTGAATTAATGAGGTTTTCCACCTTTTTTAATTGACTTAAAGTAATATCGCCAGCAGCCGAGAAAGCAGTCATACCCATTCCTAGCAAAGCAGGCGTATTAGGCATAGCACGTACTACCAATGGGTGGTTAAGGGTGCTAATGATTTTTTCAATAGAAATTCCCGCCATGATGCTTAATACCAATTGCTTAGGCTGAATTACGGCACGAAGTTCTTCTTGTAAAGACGGAAAATCTTGTGGTTTTACGGATAAAATAATTAAATCATACTCTCCGATTTTAGAAGAAATGGTGTCAATAACAACTCCTGCTTTTTCCAGTCGTAATGCTTCGGCACGTTCTGAGTTTTTTTCAATCAGAAAAAGGTCTTCCTTTTTTACTAAATCATATTGGATAAACGATTTGGCAAATGCCATTCCCATATTTCCTGCTCCTATGATGGCTACTTTCATTTCAAAAAATTGATTGTGTGATAGAATCTCTGAGATATTTTTCTCAACATTCTGTTTTGATTGTTTGGAAGAACAAAATTACATGAAAAATCCCTGACAGTTTTATAAAAAATGTCAGGGATTGAAATATGCAGAATAATATTTTGAGAATTGCTTATTTTAGAATCTCTTCCAATTTCTTTTCAAGCTCTTCACCTCTCAGGTTTTTTGCAATTACTTTTCCTTCTTTGTCTAATAAAAATGTAGCTGGTATGCCCTGAACGCCATAGGCTACGGCTGCTGCTGAATTCCAATATTGTAAATCAGAAACATGATTCCAAGCCATACCATCTTTTTCGATAGCAGTCAGCCATGATGTTTTTTCTTGGTCTAAGCTTACTGAAAAAATATCGAAGTTTCTGTCTTTGAATTTATAGTATATCCTTACAACGTTTGGATTTTCTCTGCGACATGGCCCACACCACGATGCCCAGAAGTCAAGTAATACATATTTTCCTCGCAAAGACGATAAAGCCAACACTTTATCATTCGGCGTTTTCATCGCAATTTCTGGTGCTTCCGAACCTACACTGACACCTTTCAACCGCATTACTTGTTGCAAGAAAGTCTTGATATGAACATTAGCAGAATTGCCTTTTTCAATCTTGAATTTTTCGGCTACTTGTAATAATGTTTCCATATCGTTCACAGGATCTAAGAAATTGCCAGCTGTCCACAAAGCCACCAAATGAGTACCCATTTCAGGAAGGAGGGCTTTTATTTTGTTAAGGTTCGCTTCTTGGGCTGCCTGAAATTCATTCTGAATTTTTTGGATAGTAGCATCATCATTCTTGGCTTTTGCTGCTGTTACCTGTAGATTCCAAGATTCTACTTTGGTTTGTAACTCTTGGCTAATCTTCAGAATTCTATTGAAATATTCAATATTCTTAGAATCTCCAGTCAATTGAAAACTCCCTCTTTTGGCAGGCGTATCCAATCCATCAGCAATAAGGTTAACCGTTTCGCCACCTTCCAGAATCAGCAATACTTTCTGGCTGAGTTCCATGCCAAAGAAATTGATTAAATAATAACCACCACCATCAGGTATTTTGCTATTAAACTTGAATGATTTGTCAGCAGCTACTACCGCAGAATCTACCGTGATGGCATTTCCTCGGCCGTTAATTACCTGTAGTAATACCTTTTTATCAGGCACTACATTCATTACTTTCCCCGTAATATTAACCACTTTATCCTGAGCAAAAGTATAGATACTCGTCAGTACAAATAAAATGATGATTGATATTTTTTTCATGTTTTGTGAATGATAACTCAATTTATAAGCTAGTTATAAATTGTCTAAAGTTTTTTGCAATAAAGCAGTGGTTACTTTAGGATCAGCCGAACCTTTAGATTTCTTCATGATTTCACCCATGAACATACTTAAAAGCCCTTTTTTGCCATTTTTGTATTCTTTTACTTTCGCTGGATTATTGGCTAAAACCTCATCAACTAACGTTTGAAGTGTATCTGTATTGCTTTGTTGAAGCAAATTCTTGGCTTCGGCAATTTGTAATGGCGTTTTAGTGGTATCGGCAATCATTTCTGGGAAAATCTGGTGCGCAGCCGTTGTGTTACTCACCTTACCATCATCAACCAATTGTATTAATTTAGCCAATTGTTCAGGCGTAATACTTAATTGCCCGATTTCTAGATTATGGTCGTTCAAATAAGATTTTACCGTACCCATTATCCAATTTGAAACTGCTTTATAATGTTTGGTAAATTGGCACGTTGCTTCAAAATATTCTGCTACTTCTCTTGTATCCGTTAATACATGGGCATCATATTCTGGCAGGCCGTATTGCTTCGTGAATTTCTCTAATAACTCCCAAGGCAAAGTTGGCATTGATGCTTTTACTGACGAAAGCCATTCTTCCGAAATTACTAAAGGGACAAGGTCTGGCTCAGGAAAATAACGATAATCGTTCATTGATTCTTTTTCACGCATACCCGATGTTCGTCCAGTGGCAGGGTCGAAACTGCGGGTTTCCTGAATGATTTTTTCGTTATTTTCAACGGCATCTATTTGTCTGACAATTTCATATTCAATGGCTTTTTGGATAAAACGCATTGAATTCATGTTTTTGATTTCGACTTTTGTTCCGAAAACTTTACTACCCACTGGCATGACCGAAATATTGACATCGCAACGGAGCGAGCCTTCTTCCATGTTGCCATCACAAATACCAAGGTAACGCACTAGCTTACGTACTTCAGTCATAAAAGTAGCGGCTTCTTCGGCTGACTTGATTTCTGGTTCAGTTACCATTTCTATCAATGGTGTTCCTGCACGGTTATAGTCTAATAAACTATCGCTTGAACCATCAGCATGTAATGATTTTCCCGCATCTTCTTCTAAGTGAATATGATGAAAACGAACTGTTTTTTCGCCTGTCGAGAGTTTCACATGCACACCACCGCCCATGCAAATAGGGGTTTTATCTTGTGTGATTTGGTAACCTTTTGGAAGATCTGGATAGAAGTAGTTTTTTCTGTCAAAATACTGATTATTAGTTATTTCAGACTGGCAAGCAATGCCCATTTTCATGGCAAACTCTACCGCTTTTTTATTAAGCTTTGGTAGCGTGCCCGGATGCCCAAGGGTAATTGGTGAAATATGGGTATTAGGTGAAGCACCAAATGACGCAGCATCAGCTGCAAAAATTTTACTCTCAGTTTGCAACTGAGCGTGTACTTCTAAGCCGATAACGACTTCGTATTTATCTCTTATTTCTTGATTCACAGAAGGTACAATTTCAAATTTTAGAATGCAAAGATAATAAAAAGCAAATAGTTAGTGGCTTTAGAACAGATAAGTAAGTGGTGACAGAGAAAAATATAATTTTTTTTAGTTCTTTTCCAACCGTTTAATAAGAATAAACGTCTTTATACAAAAGCTCTATAAAACTTAGTTATAAAGTAAGTAGAAGAATAAGTGTTTGTGTGATGAGGTTATCGGGTTAACAGTGGCTGGTCTTTTGATCAGTCCACCAATGCGAAAACAATTTACTAGACTGAATGAGGTCTGGTGAAGACACCAGCCTCGGCTAAAGATGAATAAGTGTTTGTGTAATGAGGTTTCACCCGTGGCTGGTCTCTTGACCAGCCCACCAATGCGAAAGCAATTTGCCAGACTATATGAGGTCTGGTGAAGACACCAGCCTCGGCTAAAAAAACAACAACAATAAAATACACATAAGCCTCTTTAATTAACAATAAATTTTGGAAAACGAAGAACAGCTCATACAGGCCTGTCTGCAAAATGACCGTAACGCCCAACGAAAGCTATACAATGCTTACGCTGGTAGAATGTTGGTGGTCTGTGCTCGTTATATGCAAAATAAAGAAGAGGCCGAGGATGTATTGCAAGAGGCATTTATTAAGATATTTCAGAATTTAAGTAAGTTTAGAGGTGAGAGTACATTAGGAGCTTGGATTAAGCGAATCGTTATCAATGTAGCCATCAATCATATTCGTGCACAACAGCATTTTCAAGGAATGGATAATGTACAGGAATATGAAAATCAATTTAGCGATGGACTTACAGGTATTGAAGGCATTAATTTTCAAGAATTAATTGAGATGATTCGAAAATTACCAAAGGGCTGTCAGTCTGTTTTTAACCTTTATGCCATAGAAGGATATCAACACAAAGAAATCGCTGAGATGCTAAAGATTACAGAAGGAACATCAAAGTCACAATATGCAAGAGCAAGAGCCATTTTACAAAGTCAATTATCCGTAAATAGCTAATGATGAACGATTTTACAAATAATTCATTTGAGGAACAATGGCAAAAAGCCTTTGAAGATGCCTCTTTGACTCCATCTGACGCCGTTTGGGATAAGATAGAGCAAGGCTTGAGCATTGAGGCTGCACCAGCGACTCCTCAAGTCCCTAAAAATACTTTTCCATTCTATTACATAGGTACTGTTCTAGTAACATTACTAGGGATAGGATATTGGGTTTTTATTGCCAACACTGACATTACCAAAGACATTGAACCTGCTGTGCAGGAACAAATTAAGTTAGAAAAACAAATATTGGTGAAAAGTCCTACGCCTACTATCAATGAAAAAGAGGTAAGAAAAATTCAACCTCTAGACCCACAATTACCTGTTAAAGCAAAACCTCTTCCGATAGAATTATCGGAAGAACAACCTTTGGAAAATTTGCCAGAAGAACCTATAGAAAGAACCAAACTGGCAGATAGTATTGAGACGATAACGCCGTTATCAACAAAAAACACTAATCATGCCTGGCAACAGCCTAATATTGTTGTGCCAGTAGAGACAACACCATATTATGAACCAACAAAACCAAAACCTCCTAAAAAGTCAATTTTTAAAAATGTAAAAGTATCAGTTGGAGTAGGAACCTATCAACAATAATTAACATGAAAAGACTCACATTATTATTAGTTTCTCTAATGACATTAGGGATGCTATCATGTTCAGAAAATGGACTAGAAACACTCAATAATCCTGAAAATGTTAGTGCCGAAAAGCTAGATGACTACCTAGTTTTTAGCCATGTTGGTTTAGGCTGGGGTTGCAGAGCATCAGTTATTTATATGGTAACGAATAGCGGAAAAGTATATGCTGATACAAGTGGTAATTTCTGTAAAGACCAAGAGAAATATTCTTTTGTAGGATACCAATTGCCTGATAGTGAGTATGCTAAGGTGAAAAACGTAATAACTGAATTCCCAGCGGACTTAGCTAATCAAGCAAGTACAACATTCGGTTGCCCAGGCTGTGCCGACGGAGGGATGTTATTAATACAAAGAAAAGAAAAAGGCAAAGCGATTAAAACTTGGAGAGTAGATGATAGCGTTTTTTATAGAGAAACAGATGTTAATAATCAGACTTTCCCGACTTATTTATCTAAGTATGGTAAGATACTAGGGCCAGCGTATACAAGTATAAAATATAAATAATAGCCATGAAATTATCTAAAATGATTTATGTGATTCTTGCTTTTGTACTATTTTATGCCTGCAAGAATAAAGATGTATTTGGTAATGAAGAGGAGGATAATGCAAAGTTAGCACAAATGGCATCAGACATTGAAGCTTTCGCTATCAACAAGGCTTGTGCTGGCGATGACTGTAGAGTGATGCCAATGGGAGCCAAAGCTTGTGGTGGTCCTACACAGTTTATTGTGTATTCTTTATCCAAAACAGATGAGAAAGTATTGACCGAGAAAGTGAAAAGCTATACAGATTTTCAAAAAGAATTGAATGTAAAATACAACAGGGTTTCTGACTGTTCTATGATACTTATGCCTACCGTGGACTGTGTAAACGGACTTTGTACAACTAAATAATATCTGATTGAGTAAAGCTGTTTAACCTCATAAAAAGAGTTGTGGATTTTGATTTAAAATTGTTGATATACACAATTTTAAATTCAGAATTCGCAACTCGCAATTCAAAAATTCCAACTTATCACTCTTACTTAACGCCTTTTTAGGCTTTTTGCTCATGAAAAAAACTTTACTCCGAGCAATTCACTTCATTGCTTTGTTAATTGCTTTTGTTTCTTGTAAAGACCATTGTCAAGAAACCAATACCTACAGAGGAACTGAATCAGTGTTAATCTCACTCAATGAACTCAGGAACAGTGTAAAAGCTTTGCCTGCACAAGACTTAGTGAATCCTGGGAAAATTTATGTCAAAGATAACTATCTGTTTATCAATGAAATAAAGAAAGGTTTCCATGTGATAGATAATTCAAATCCAGCATCACCCAAAGCCATTGCTTTTATTCAAGTATTAGGGAATATTGATATAGCCGTGCAAGATAATATCCTGTATGCCGATAGTTACACCGATTTTGTAGCTTTTGATATTAGTAATCCTGCGGCTATTAAAGAGGTTTCGAGAGTAAACGAAGTATTTACTTATGGAGTAGCGGATGGGATTAGTTGGAGTTATAATGCGAATAATCAGACTATCTATGACTATAAATGGAAATGGTATAGCACTACTCAAGAGGTATCATGCGACCCTTCTTATTATCCAATTGCGTATTATAATAGTTGGTCACTATATTCAAGCCTTTCATCAAGTAGTTCTACTGGTTCAGCAGCTAAAGGAGCAGGAGTTGGAGGATCGACAGCAAGATTCACGATTGCGAATAACCACCTCTATGCTGTTACGCAAGATGAAATGAAACTGTTTAGCTTGGCTAATCCTGAAAAACCGACCAAAGATGCTAGTATAAAACTTGGTTTTGGTATCGAGACTATCTTCCCTTATAAAAATAAATTGTTCTTGGGCACAACAACAGGAATGCAAATCTGGAACAATGAAAACCCTAGTAATCCAACGTTTTTATCTCGTTTAGACCATGTGCGTGCTTGCGACCCTGTAGTGGTTGAAGACGATATCGCTTATGTTACCCTTCGTTCAGTAAATAATTTTAGTCGTTGTGGTGCTGCTGTTGCCAATCAATTAGATGTTATCAATGTTTCAAATCCAGCTACGCCCGTTCTGTTGAAGTCGTATCCTATGGATAGCCCTTATGGTTTAGGAATTGATAACAAGAAATTATTTATCTGCGAGGGTAAAGGAGGACTAAAGACTTTTAATGCTACCAATTCAATGGATATTAAACAAATACAGCATTTTACAGATATGAATACTTATGATGTAATTCCTTTGAATGGTACTTTAATGCTCATTGGCAAGGACGGTTTATATCAATATGATTATAAAGATGCCAATAATTTGAAATTGTTGAGTAAGATATTGGTAAAACGAGAAAACTAATAAGCCCTGAAGAACATGAAAAGTATACTAACAATAATAGGTTGCCTCATCTTTTCTGTGGCTTATACACAAGAAAAAGAGAGCAAAAGTTTCTTGAAAGATAAATACGTAAACTATACAGAAATAGGAGGGTTGTTTGGTAAGTCATATCAAATTACACAGATGTCTTATTCTACTCCCGTTGAGGGACGAACTAATTTTACTATTCAATCGTACAATGGATATAAAATTTCGGATAAACTTTCAGTAGGAGTTACGGTTGGGGTAGACTGGTTTCATGCTATGCAGATTGTTCCTGTATCGTTAGGAATAAGAAATACTTATGGAAAAACTGCATCTAAAAAAGTAAAACCATACATTGGCGTTGATGCTGGATATGGTTTTACGTGGCTCAATGACGATTCATCCGATAACCAAACTGCTAAAGGAGGTTTGGCTATTAGTCCAGTACTAGGATTACTGATTCCAACGGGCGGGCAAGCAAACTTTGTATTGAGTATCGGGTATAAGCATAATGCTTTTACTACAACTACCAATACAGGTACGGATGATTACCCTTCTAGCAGAACAAAAGAATATGAATTAAATAGAATGGCAGTAAGGTTTGGCGTGAATTTCTAAGTTCAATAATCTTCTCAAAAAAAATCCCTTTCAGTGTTAAACTGAAAGGGATTTTTTTTGAGATATTCTAAAATCAACAGTCACAAGATTTTTCTTTAGCTTTCCAGTTGATGTAATAAGCAGAAGCAATTAATAAACCGCCCAAGCCACCAGTGATAAGTTCGTATTTGTCGGCAAACCAAACTATTTCACTAAGCTTTATCAGTAAACTTAACATTAGAAGCAAAAGTGGAATAGCATTCAAATGTTTTTTATAATCTATCATCAAGATAATATTTGCTAGAACAAGGCTCCCACCAATAAACCATAGTTCCCAAGTATGGTCAGCCAATAGGCTTCCACCCAAAAACGGAATCAGTGTAATTAATAAAGGAGTAGCTATGCAATGTATCGCACAAAGGATAGAAAGGTAAAAACCAACCTTCTCTATTTTTAAAGTATGACGATGTGTATGTTCCATTGTTGTAATCATGTTGCAAAAGTAATACAATGCAACGTTATTGCAAATAAAAACGGGCTCTTTTTTCTTTTTAGGGTAAGAAATAAGCGAATGAGAATGTAAAATTTGTGTACCAATATCCATCATTTTTATTTTATCAATTTCTCAGAAGCTTTAATTAAAGTGTATATTATTATAATATATTGAAATTCAGCAGTTTATGATAATTAATCTGACTTTCTATTTTTTGATTTAATGAATGAAAAATTAGGATAAAAACCAACTTAAAATTTAGTTTTCTCTTTGAAAAGACAAAACTATAAACTATATTTATAGTTGTATAACTATGTTTTTAAAAGATGAATATGAAGACATGCTACTTAGTATTATTATTAATGGTGATAAATTTGAGTACTGTTTTGGCTCAAGCCGAAATAGAGAGCCAAAACTTGATTCGCCAATATCAATTTGAAAAAGCAATTATAAGCTTAAAAAACTGTTCATCACTTGCTTGTCGTTTAGACTTGGCTTTTTGTCAGGTAAAGGTTGGTAGGTTAAAAGAAGCCATAGAAAATTATCAGGCTATTTTAGACCAAGAACCCAACAATACTTTGGCGATGATTAGCTTGGCAAATCTCTACGAAAAAACAAATAAATTATACCAAGCCAAGAAAAGCTATCAGTCTTTACTTAATATAGATTCTACTAATGCATTTGTTTATAAAAGCTATGCGATGCTTTGTTTAAAGCTAACAGAAGATTCTCTTGCCAAAATATATTTCAAGAAGGCTATTTCTATTAGTCCGTCAGATGCTGAAAGTATTGCAGAACTAGGAAAACTTTTTGTAAAAACCGATAGCTTGTCAGAAGCCAAAGTATTAATCAAAAAAGGTCTTCTTTTAGATTCAACTTATATTGCCCTTTGGCAGTTGAATGCCAGAGTAAATTATCGAGAAAACAAATTTAAGCCTGTTGTATCTTCCATCAAAAAAGCAATGGCTTTAGGTGATTCTTCTGTTGGGTATCAGCAACTGTTAGGATATGCTTATTTTTATCTGGATAGCATTCCGCAAACAATAGCTTGTTTTGAACGAGTATTGAAAGTAGAGATGGAGTCGGAGCCTGCTTTCTTTTATCTTGGCTTATGTTATACTAAACTGAAAAAAGAAGATTTAGCCATTCAATATTTTCAACAAGCAATTAATGCAGGATTGTCAGATGATTTACCAAAGTACTATGAACGAATTGGCTTTATTGATGAGAAGAATGCTAGATACAACAATGCACTAGAAGCTTATCAAAAAGCATTGGAATATTCTGGAAAGGCAGATTATTTATATTTGATAGCGCGAGTAAATGACTGGAAATCAACTGATAAGTCGAAAGTTCTGAAACTGTATAAGCAGTATATGGTATCTAAAAACAAAAAGAATAACGATTATATTTCTTTAGCTACCGAGAGAATTAAAGAATTGGAAGCAGTTAATATTGTGAAAGCTAAACCGTAAAGATAGGATTTATCACTACGGAGGTAATCAAACCCTTATCCATATCCATAGCGAGGAACTTAAGTC
The DNA here is from genome assembly GCF_034928825.1 of Arcicella aquatica. Lineage (NCBI taxonomy): Bacteria > Pseudomonadati > Bacteroidota > Cytophagia > Cytophagales > Flectobacillaceae > Arcicella > Arcicella aquatica. The sequence goes on from NZ_JAYFUL010000047.1 coordinate 22,136, forward strand.
CCTCGCTATGGATATGGATAAGGGTTTGATTACTAGATGTTTATAATGTTGTGAGTAGTCTGTATAAGTCAAATACTTTGACTGAAAATTTACTCAGCTTGTAATTTCTCAAAAACAGCTTTTGATACTTCAACGATTGTTCCATGACGAAGCCCTTTAGGGAAAGTCATTTGGTCAGAAACATCCTCCCAAGTCTTGTAATCTTTAGAACGGATAGCACCATACTTATGCTCAGTATATTTATCAAAATATACATAAGTATATTCACCGATTTTTACACTTGTAGGTCCTTCTGCCCAATATTTTCCAGTGATGGGTGCTGATACCTCGGTAGGATATGGCCCTTCAGCTTTTTTAGAACGTGTAATCCTGATATTCTTTTCTGCTGGCTTAGGATTTTCGTTTTTCACAAACATATAATACCATTTACCATCTTTCAGAATAGTAGCGTCAATGGCACTAAAAGTAGGGTTAAAAAATAACTTAGTTTCGCTAAAAGTCTTGAAATCACGTGTTTTTACATAGTAAATACGGTGATTTAAGCCTTTTTCACGCTCAGTTTCTCCAATTTCTGAATGTCTTCCTGGGATAGTAGTTGCCCAAAAAATCAAATAATTCTTAGTTTTATCATCATAAAAAACCTCTGGAGCCCAAGAGTTTTTGGCAGTTGGCTCATGTTCCATTACTGGAATGGCTTGTTGTTCAGACCAGTTGATTAAGTCTTTAGACGAAGCGTAGCCAATAATTCTATCGTTCCAACCACTAGTCCAAACCATTTTAAATTCGCCATCAGCCCCTTGAATGATACATGGGTCACGCATTAATTTATCTTTGCCAACGTTTGGTTTTAAGAACGATTTACCAGCTTTTAGGGTCTTCCATGTTAAACCATCTGTACTTGCCGCAAAATGTAGTCCATCTTGGCCGTTATCCACAAAGTAAGAGAACAGCAAAAGTTTGTCTTGAGCTTGTGTTTTTGAATAAACAATTGTAAAAAGGAGTACTAATAAAAAGAAACTTTTTTTCATGTGAGGTAATAATGCTAAAGGTTGTTAAAAAGATTTTTTACTTGTTCAATCGTGAGGTTTTGGTAATCTTTCAAAAATAATTTAATGTTCGAAAACTGTTCAAATTCAGCTTCATCATGCGTTGTTGTTAGTATAATTGTTGTACAACCAGCATTTTCAGAAGTTTTAGCACCTGTTGGCGAATCTTCAAATACGAGGCTTTTATCTAGTAAAATGCCTAACTCTTTTGCTACTTTTTCAAAAACTTCGGGGTCTGGCTTGCCTTTATCTACTAAACCAGAATGGATTACTGACGAGAAGTAATGACGAATACCTAAATTATCTAATACAAAATCGACGTTTTCGGCAGGAGCAGCACTACCAATACCCATAGGAATGTTAGCAGCCTTTGCTTCTTCTAAGAAATTCGCAAGTCCGTCTATCAATTTCAACTCATCTTTGAATACTTTACGATAATGTTCTTCTTTTTCAAAAGATACTTGATAGCGTTCTTCAGTTGTAAATCTATGAGGGAAGAGTCTTTCTATGATTTCTTCGTTCTTTCCATGACAACGTTCTTTTACTTCTTCAAGCGTTAGATCAAGTCCTAATTCCTTTAATTTTAGTTGCCATGCACGGTGGTGTACCATCATATTGTCCACCATTGTGCCGTCCATATCAAAAATGAATGCTTGCATACGTATTGTTTTACAGTAAATTATAATGTTTTTGGAAGGGAAAACCTTATGAAAAAATAAATCGTGTAAACTTAACACGATTTATTGAGTTGAGCAAAGTTTCAATAAATGAAAAAGCAACAGTAAAGAGATTAACCTCTACTGTTGCTTCAAATGCGTTAGCGGAAAGTATTAATTTCGTCCTTTATAAGTTGGTTTATCAATACTTGTGCTTCCATATGCGGGGCAATTATTTTTCCTTGCACATGATGCTAAAGACAAAACTGCCATAAAACCAATAATAATAGTAGCTTTTTTCATGATTAATATTTGAATGTAAGTGGTACATAAAGGTACTCTTACGTTAAATTACGAAAAAAAAGAATAAATATTGTTTCGCAAATGATTAATTTTCAAAGGATTGAGTATGGTAATCGGATTTCGGTCATCAGATTACGGATTTGAACCCAACCCCAATCTTTGTTATTCCTAACGAGGGAATTAATTCCCTCGTTAGAGATTTTTGTCTTGTATGAATTTGAAATTACTATAAGAAAGAACTCCTCATTCCACATTCAAAACTCATCACTTAGAAAGCTACTGTTCAACCATCGAAAGGTTTTCGGCCAATGTCAATTCATCTTGGCTAAGAATAAAAACTTTTTCTTCTCCTTCTGCATTAGCTTTTTCGCCATAGCCCAAGATTGTCATCATACCTTCTTTACCTTGTTCGTCAGCAAAGAGGCGAGTAGTAATGGTTCCGTTTTCTAGGCGGTCTACAATTACGTGCTTTGGTGCTGGAATCAAACAGTGTTGGATACCACCATAGCCCCCCAAAGATTCCTGATAAGCACCCGTATGGAAGAACCCAACAAACTGGCGTTCTTGTCCTTCTTCAAAGATTGGTAAATACAAATCTGAACTATGGGCTTCGGTATTATAAAAATCCATCGAGTCACAAGTAAGTCCACCTAAATTTACTTTTTGGTATGGACTTCCCCAGTTATTCACAGGCAACATGATGTATTTTTGGTTCATACCCCAAGAATCTGGCAATTGCGTAATAAAAGAACCATTAATCATGTACCATAATTCTTTATCATTTTGTAGCTTCTGGTCGATGATTTCGTATAAAACAGCACCACTTTCACCTACAGTATAAGAACCAAATTCAGTAAATAAGTTTGGTACGGGTACGTTACTTTTATTACAAATCCATGAGATAGACTCTACAATTTCATCAATCATCGCCTGATAATCGTAGTTGAATTGTAACGAAGTTTGGATAGGTAAACCACCCCCTAAATCGATAGAATCTAGTTCAGGACAAACCTTTTTTAGTTCGCAATATTTATAGATAAAACGGCTCAATTCAGACCAATAATAGGCACTATCTTTAATACCTGTATTGATGAAGAAATGTAACATTTTTAATTTATAACGCTCGCTATTTTGGATTTTGTTTTTGTACAATTCCATTACATCTGAATAGCGTAAACCCAAACGAGAAGTATAAAAAGCAAAGTCTGGTTCCTCATCCGTTGCGATTCTGATACCCAAATTTACGGTTTCAGTCGTTACAAATTTGTCGTAAAAGTCAATCTCTTTAAGATTGTCTAAAATTGGAATACAATTAAAGCCTTCGTTAATTAACTCGCTGATATACTGCGTATAAAGAGGTAGCTTGTATCCGTTGCAAAGAATATAAGTTGACTTAGAAATCTTATTTTCTCTGTACAAATCACGAATAAGTGAAATGTCGAAAGCAGAAGATGTTTCGAGGTGCACATTGTGACTCAGAACCTCCTCGACAATAAACTTAAAATGGGATGATTTTGTACAATAACAATAAGTATAATTTCCCTTATAGTTGTACTTTTTGATGGCGTTCTTAAACATCCTTTTGGCATTTTCGATATGCTCGCCAACTTTGGGTAAGTACGTAATTTTCAAGGGTGTACCATATTGCTGGATAATGTCCATAAGTGGAACATTATTGAACAAAAGTTCATTGTCTTGGTCAATGTTGAATTCCAAGGTTGGGAATTCAATGGTTTGGTCAATTAGGTCAATGTAATTTTTCATCCTACTGCGAAAAGCATAAATGCGGGGTTTTGATTAAAAATACTTATATCTTCGTGAAACTTAATCTCAGAAGTTTTTTTTAGTAAAGGTAAATTTTTGTTGTTTACTATTAACGAAACTGCTACATAAAAAGCGTGCAAAAGTGCAATAAAAGTATGACCTTTGCAAGCATAAAAATTGGATTTATTCTATATTTAACGTTCCGTTTTTAGAATTAGTTTCTACGGGGAGTACTTTCCGTAAACAGGTTTCATGAAAAAAATACATTTTATTGCTATCGGAGGTGCAGCGATGCACAATTTAGCCATTGATTTACATAATAAAGGCTATCATATTACGGGTTCGGATGATGAAATCTATGAGCCTTCGCGAACCCTGTTGGGGGAAAAAGGTTTGCTTCCTGCCGAGATAGGCTGGTTTCCTGATAAAATTACGAGAGATTTAGACTGTGTAATTTTAGGAATGCACGCTCGGGCAGATAATCCAGAATTAGCTAAAGCCCAAGAATTAGGCATAAAAATTTATTCGTATCCTGAATTTATTTATAGCCAAAGTTTACATAAACAAAGAGTAGTTATTGCGGGGAGTCATGGAAAAACGACCATTACTTCGATGATATTGCACGTACTGAAATACCATCATCGCAAATTCGACTATATGGTAGGTGCGAGAATAGAAGGTTTTGATACGATGGCAAGCCTTTCGGATGCACCTGTGATTGTGATTGAGGGCGATGAATACTTATCGTCACCTATCGACCGTCAGCCTAAATTTTTGCATTATCACCCCCATGTAGTATTAATGTCGGGTATTGCTTGGGACCACATCAATGTCTATCCAGATTTTAACGATTATGTACATCAATTTGAATTACTAGCAGACTTGCTTCCCAAGGCAGGTAGTTTTATTTATGATGAAACAGATAAGTTGGTCAATAAAATTGGAGAAAAAGAATACGAAAGCGTTAAGAAGTTTCCTTATAAAGCCCATCCACACAAAGTAAAAGACGGCAAAACATTGTTGATTTTGCCCGATAAAAAAGAGTTAGCCATTGAAGTATTCGGAGAGCATAACCTTAAAAATTTGAATGGAGCTAAGTTAGTGCTTTCACAGATTGGTATTGAAGAGGATGAATTTTATCAAGCTATTCCGTCTTTCAAAGGTGCTGCCAAACGCTTAGAATTGGTCGCTGAAAATTCGGAAACGATTATCTATAAAGATTTTGCTCATGCGCCGTCAAAAGTAGAAGCAACGACCAAGGCCGTAAAAGCACAATTTCCTCATCGTAAATTGGTAGCCTGTTTAGAACTACATACTTTTAGTAGTTTGAACAAAGATTTTTTAGGAGAATATGCCAACAAATTGAATGCGGCAGATGTTGCCATCGTGTATTTTAGCCCGAAAACGCTAGCACATAAAAAACTACCAGCTATTATGCCAGAGGATATTAAAACCCATTTCAATAACCCTAATTTATTAGTTTTCACAGATAATGCTTCCCTCAACGACTTCCTATTATCAGAGCGATGGCGTAACAGTAATTTGTTAATGATGTCATCAGGGACTTTCGATGGACTTGATTTTAAAGAATTATCTCAAGGAATTTTAAAATAAAAAATAACACCTCATTTCATCTCTGAAGGATAGTTATTAAGTTCTAATCATTTACTATTAGCGGGTGACTTAAGTCACCCGCTAATAGTAAATGATTTTCAAAATTATATTATCAAAACACACGTTTTAAGAAAATATTATTTCATTTTTTACATAGTATTTTCTCAAATAGGGTAGATAACACAAGAACTTAATAATCCTACGCTAAAGGAGAGGGGGGGAGGTAAACCATATCATGAACCGTATTTCAGCACTTTTTTCAGTAAAAAAGAATAATTTACTTAACGTTTATTTTACAGCAGGCTTTCCGAAAATCAACGATACTAAATTGATTTTGAAATCATTACAAGAAAGCGGAGCGGACTTAGTAGAAATAGGGATGCCTTATTCAGACCCTGTGGCAGATGGCGAAACTATTCAACAAGCTAACCAAGTATCGCTCGACAATGGAATGACTGTAAAGCTTTTGTTTGAACAACTAGCCGGTATCCGTCAGGAAGGGATTACTGTACCCATCTTATTAATGGGTTATGTCAATCCTGTGTTACAGTTTGGCGTAGAAGCTTTTTGCCAAAAATGCCAAGAAGTAGGTGTTGATGGCTTGATTTTGCCAGATATGCCTGCTAGTGTGTATGAAGAAGAATACAAAGCTATTTTTGATAAATATGGTATTCTGAATATCTTCTTGATTACGCCACAAACTAGCGAAAGTAGAATCAGACATATCGACGAAGTATCACACGGTTTTATCTATATGGTTTCGTCGGCAAGTACTACAGGTGCAAAATCAGGCATTTCGGATGTCCAAGAAGAGTATTTTGAACGGGTAAACAATATGAATTTAAATAACCCACGATTGATTGGGTTTGGTATTTCGGATAATGAAACCTTTAAAAAGGCTTCTTCTCACGCTGCAGGAGCTATTATAGGTAGTGCTTTTATTAAAATGCTAAGTAATTCAACAGATTTAGATAGTGATACCAAAGCCTTTGTGAAAATGGTGAAGGGTTTATAACAATTCTGTAGCACGAGTTTTCAACTCGTGCACTTTATAGTATTTTGTGCACGAGTTGGAAACTCGTGCTACAGATACAGTTCTACTCAAAGAATATGAAAAAACAGTTCTATAGAAGAAGTCTACCTCATTTACAACCTCTTGGTGGAACATACTTCGTTACCTACAATCTCTATGGGAGTATACCTCAATCAGTATTAGAACAATGGAAAGAAGAATATGCTAGGGCAAAAGCTAATATTATTCAATTTCCCAAAAATTATGAAGAGGATTTAGATAAACTAGGAAGACTAGACTTTGCTAAACGAGATACCTTTTATGATACTTATAAAGGGGGGAATCATTATCTAAAAAGTCATGCTATGGCTCAAATAGTCGCAGACTCTTTACATTTTTGGGATAATAAAAAGATAGAATTATATGCGTATTGTATCATGTCCAATCATGTCCATATTGTAGTTCGTTTATTTGATGAATCAGAAATTGACACCCCATTTTATTTAGAAGATTTTATGCATTCCGTCAAACGTTATTCGGCTTTTAAATGTAATAAAATTTTAGAACGTACCAGCCAGTTTTGGCAAAGAGAAAGTTATGATAGACTGGTACGTAATAGAGATGAACTTCATCGAATTTTGAATTATGTATTAAATAATCCTGTTAAAGCAGGTTTATGCCAAGCGAAAAAAGACTGGAAATGGTCTTATATCAAAGAGATTTACAATGATATTATGTAATGAAAGCAAATGACGACATATACACTACAGTCGTTGCCTTTTATCATCCCGCCCAATTCTCTCTATCCAAACTTCTATACTGTATCGCTTCGGCTAGATGTTCGGCACGAATGTCTTCTGAGCCTGCTAAGTCGGATATTGTACGGGCTACTCTTAAAATACGGTCGTAAGCACGTGCCGAAAGTTGTAACCTTTCCATCGCTTTTTTCAATAAAGCAACGCCAGCAGTATTAATTTCGCATACTTCTTTTACCATTTGCGAAGGCATCATGGCATTACAATAAATGGCAGGATGGTCTTTAAAACGAACAGTTTGTATTTCTCTCGCTTTAATTACCCTCTCTCGAATATCAGCAGAACTTTCAGATTTTCTGTTAGACGATAATTGTTCAAACTTCACGGGTGTAACCTCTACATGAAGGTCTATTCTATCTAATAATGGTCCCGATATTTTGTTTAGGTATTTTTGGACTACACCTGGTCCACAAACGCATTCTTTTTCGGGGTGATTATAATAACCACAAGGGCAAGGATTCATCGAAGCAATCAACATAAAACTTGAAGGGAATTCTACTGCCCATCTTGCCCTAGAAATAGATACTTTTCGCTCTTCTAAAGGCTGACGCATTACTTCCAAAGCCGAGCGTTTAAATTCTGGTAATTCATCCAAAAACAATACGCCATTATGGGCTAATGAAATTTCTCCAGGCTGTGGGTTTCCTCCTCCACCAACCAAGGCTGCATCTGAAATAGTATGATGTGGTGAACGATAAGGCCGTGTAGAAATTAAGGAAGCTTTCGTGCCTAGTTTCCCTGCTACAGAATGTATCTTAGTAGTTTCCAAGGCTTCTTGTAATGAAAGCGGAGGAAGGATAGAAGGAATCCTTTTTGCCAACATGGTTTTGCCAGCGCCGGGAGGACCAATCATGATAACATTATGCCCACCAGCTGCTGCTATTTCTAAGGCTCTTTTAATATTTTCTTGTCCTTGCACGTGCGAAAAGTCTGCATCGTAGTCGTTCTGAGAGTTAAAGAAAATATCGCGTGTATCAGTAATCAAAGGTTCTATCTGAAGTGTTCCCTTCAAAAAATCAACAGCTTCTCTTAACGTATTGACACCGATGATGTCTAAATTATTAACAATAGAAGCTTCTGAAGCATTTTCAATAGGAAGAATGAATCCCTTCAAGCCTTTTTTTCGGGCTTCAATAGCAATGGGTAAAACTCCTTTGATAGGTCGTAAAGCACCATCTAAGGCTAATTCGCCCATAATTACGTAGTCTTCAAGGCTTTTTAAATTACTTTGTCCAGAAGCATGGATAATCCCTAAAGCAATGGGTAAATCATAAGCAGAACCTTCTTTACGGATATCAGCAGGAGCAAGGTTTACAACAACTTTGGTACGAGGAAAGAAAAAATCTGTTTGTTTGATAGCAGATTCCACTCGATGAGTAGATTCTTTAACTGCTCCGTCTGGAAGCCCAACAATAAAGAAGTTTTGTCCTTGGCCTTCGCTCACTTCAACAGTGATAATGGTAGCATCAACACCATGAACGGCACTACCGAAGGTTTTTGCAAGCATAGAATGTGGTTTTTATAGAACTTAGTTGAATAAATAATTAGCTAAACAAAGATAAGATAGTTTTACTTTGTTTGATTGTGTTATGAAGTAATAATTATGAATGATTAGTAGCACGAGTTTTCAACTCGTGGGGATGTCCCTTCACGAGTTGAAAACTCGTGCTACTAATTATTACAATTTATTTTTAATATATTTACAATACATCTAATTAATATCTACCAAATTTAACACAATGAAATCTACTCTTTTCAGTCAGGGAATTATTGCCTGTATTCTTGCTATTTTAAGTCTATCAGATTGTGTAGGGCAATCAACAAAGGTTATCATTCAAGACACCTCTTCGAATCATAAGGTTCGCTATTATGATGACCTACTTGAAGAAATGTCAACAACGCTTGGGAAAGGTCGTTCCAATAATTTTACTTTTAATATATCCTATCCAACTCAAGTTTATATAGGTTGGGAAAGGAAACTGACACCTTTTTTACTTTTTCCAAACGATAGTTTAATTTTTAAAGAAAGAGCCGATAAAACATCCTATGAATGTGTAAATAAACCAGACTCATTGGTTGGTGTTCTTACGGCCTTAGAAAAGGAGGTAGGCTTAGAACTTGCAATACATTCTGGCTATAAGGTTCAGGATGTATTAAAAAGTGAATATGAAATTTTGATTGGAAGTATTTTCAACAAAATGCATCGACAATTAAATGTATTATCTAGGTATAGGGACAGCACCAATACTATACTTTATCAAGCGACAGAACAAGAAATAAAATGTTTTACTTTGGTAGAGTTACTATCACCTTTCATTTATGGAAATACATCATGGAAATTTTTCCCTACATGGTACGCTGATAGTTTGACAAAGTTTAAACACGAGATTTTTGGATTAGATACAACAGTTGCGGGAGTAGAATATAAAAGAGCATTATTTTCCTATAATCAATTTTTGTGCAGAGATTCTTTGAATGGTAAAAATGATTTCCAAGTACAATTCAATTCTGCTGTTAGAAATTTCAAGGGCGATCAGCGAAATTTCTTGATGGCCTATATCCTTAGAATAAACAAGCCATATAACCCTGCTAATTTTTATGATAATGTAGCTACATTTTATAACCTCTGTAAAAACGAATACTTTTTAAAATATGTAAAAGATAAATTAGATGACAAGGACTTCGTTTATCCAGATTATGTATTAAAAAAGACCTTGCTAAAAGATGATAAAAGTACAATTACATGGGCTGAACTACTCAATAAAAACAAAGGGAAACTGATTTTTATAGATATGTGGGCAAGTTGGTGTCCACCTTGTTTGATGCTAATGAAACCCCTAAATGAACATATTAAGTTTTACAAAGGAAAACCCATCACTTTTATAGCATTGTCCATAGATAAAAAGAAACAGGCGTGGTTAAAAGCATCTAAACGTTATGAAGTATCTCAAGAAGGCTCAGGAAGTTATTGGATAGGCCAGTCAGATAAATTCATTCAATTTTTATTAACCCGTAGGATTGGTGAAAAAATGCCTTTATGGATACCAAGATATATAATTATTGATGCTAATGGCAACCTTATAACAGTCAATGCAATCCAGCCTCATATTCCAGCATTAAGATGGCAAATAGATTTGTTTTTGAAAGATGTGAAAACTGATTAAGAGTAGGGATTGATTCATTGCGTGGTCGGAGTTTAGATTACGTTGTTAATTGACTAAAACAAAAAAATGAGGACAAAAGAATTTCTTCCTTTGTCCTCACGTCTCACAATCTTTTAGTCTTCAAAAACTACTTTTTCTCTGGTAGCATAATTACTTTAATGACATTATCACCAAAGTATTTTTTAGCAGCCGTCTTAGTACTTTCAACAGTTACTTTTTTAAGGGCTTCTTCTTCCTTCAAGATGTATTTTACATCGTCACCTTCTTGATACTGAGATTGTAAATAACCCATCCAAAAGCCATTGTCACGCAATTGTGTTTCCGTCTGACGCTTCGTTTCTACCTTAAACTTATCGATGTCTGTTTGTTCAGCACCTTTTTCTTTTACTTTTTCAATTTCAGCCAACGTACGAGCTACCAACTTCTCTACGTTTTCAGGAGCACAGCCAAAAGCAATTCGGAAATTATAACGTTTAGCAGGAATCTTAGCAGTACTGCCACTTACACCTACGCCATATACTCCTGATTCTTCCTCTCTTAATTTCTCAATCAATTTGATTTCCAATACTTCTGATAAAGCTTCAACCTGTGTTTCGCTTTCGGCAGTACCATCAAAGTCACCAGACCATACCAATGTTACACGTGCTTTAGGTTCTGTACCTTTATAAAGTGTTTTTTCAACCTTTCCTTTTGGTGGGCGAATACCTAAATCTTTATAAGTTTCCTTGCGTTTAGTTGATGGTAAGCCTCCTAAATATTTTTCTAATAAAGGTTTAACTTCTTCATTTTTAAAATTTCCAACAAAGAAAAACGTAAAGTCAGAAGCATCTGCAAAGCGTTCTTTATAAATCTGGAAAGCACGAGTAGCATCAATCTTCTCCAATCTTTCTACCGTCATTGGTAAATTACGAGGAGCGTAGTTACTTAAAATCGCTGTCAAAGAGTCACTATATACTTTCTCGGGCGTCAAAGTTTTTTGTTGACTCGCCAAAGCATCACGCTGATTTGCCAAGAAACCTTTTACTACATCAGCATCAAAACGAGGCTGGGTAAAATAGCTATACAATAACTGCAATGCTGTTTCTAAGTCTTTAGGATTACTAGAGCCTGAGATGCCTTCAGTCGTTCCTGAAACAAATGGACTAACCCTCGCTACTTTGCCTGTTAAGGCTTTACGGAGATTTACTGTAGAGAAATCCCCCAAGCCACCAATAGAAGCAATAGCAGAAGCTACGCGAGCATTATCAGCATCTTTGGCACCATATAAATTCGACCCGCCAAAGCTATAACCACCAATCAAAATCTCATCATTTTTAAAATCTGTTGGTTTCAAAACAGCCTTTACACCATTCGCAAAAGTATATTCAGTTAAACCCACTTCTGGAATTAGTTTAGTAGCAATTACTTTAGAGCCCGTCGGCAATTTAGCAATCAAAGGTTTGTTGACAGTTTGGTCAATATATGCTGTCACATCTTTTCCAGCAGAATTTAACCATTCTCTGATTTGAGCTTCTGTAGGCAAGGTAGCTTTGTCTTTTTCAGGAGCCATCAAAATTACGGCACGGTTGGTATCTGTAATCAATAAATTACCCAACGCATTCACTTCTTCTAGTTTTATACCTTCCAAATATTGCTTGGTAAACTCATACCCAAATTCAGTTGAAGTGAGGTTTTCATCTTCCAAGAAAGCGCCTACTAATCCTTCTACCAATTGTTCCGAATCAGTCTTATCTTTTTCTTTATAAGCCTGTTCCTGACCTACCATGTACTGAGTTTTGGCTCTTTGTAATTCAGAAGCATTAAAGCCGAATTTCTTAGCACGAGCTACTTCTTCTAATATGGCTTTTAAGCCTTTTTCTACGTTACCACCTTTGGCTACAACCACGGTGTTGAAAGCATCTAGGTTACCTAAAAAACCGCTATAACCTGCATAACCATATTGGAAAGGAGGGTCAGCTTTTTGCGTAAGCTCTTGGATACGTCCAGAAAGCATTTGATTGAACAATGAACGAAGCATTCCTTCACGACGGTCTTGATAAGTAACGTCTTTGCGTTTTTCCTGCTTATTCATAATCTGAACAATCGTATTAGGTTGCTCAGGGTCGGTGATGATGGCTACATCTGTACTACCGTTCAAGTCAATTTTATACTTTGTTCTTGGTTTTTCATTGGCAGGATTTTGAATACCGCTAAATTTTTCGATAATCATTTTTTCTACCATCGCTACATCTACATCACCCACTACGGCCACAGCTTCTAAATCTGGACGATAGAAATCTTGATGAAATTGTTTCAGCACATCATACTTGAAGTTCTTTAGAATATCATCTTTACCAATAGGCAAGCGTTTGGCATATTGCGAATTGTTTAAAATGATAGGGAAGAATTTATCACGCATACGTGCCTGAGCTCCTTTGCCTGTACGAGATTCTTCTAATACAACTCCTCTTTCTTTATCAATTTCGGTAGGGTCTAAGGTAGCGTTATGAGCCCAGTCTTCCAGAATTTGAATTCCCTTTTTGAATACTTCTATCGAATCTGTTGGAACGGGTAACATATACACCGTTTCATCAAAACTTGTGTAAGCATTCAAATCTGCCCCAAAACGGACACCAGATTTTTGCAGGAAATCAACTAACTCGTTTTTCGGAAAGTTTTTCGTTCCATTAAAATTCATGTGTTCCATAAAGTGAGCAAGGCCTTGTTGCTCATCATTTTCCAATACAGAACCCGCTTTTACCATCAAACGCAACTGTGCTCTATTTTTAGGCTCAGCGTTTTTCATGATATAATACTTAAGTCCGTTTGGAAGAACTCCAACTTTTACTTTTGGGTCCATTGGAAGAAGCTTTTTACTCAAATCTTCTTGAGCCATCACTGTAAAGCCCGAGATAAAACTCAGTGCTACCACAGCGATAAGGGTAGTAACTTTTTTCATGGCAATAGAGGACTCTCTTAACCCCTTAGAGAGGGTGCTTGTTTAATGTTTATTGTATTTTGGGGTTATACAAATAATAAATACAAACTCGATTGAGTTAATAAAAATGCAAGATAGCATTACCTATGTAGAATAACGGGGTTGATATAAAAAAATTATCATGGGGTGAATGATAAAAAAACGTTTCTTTGTATTGACTAAGCTAAAAATGATAACCTATGTATCAAGCCTGTATTCGAAACCATCTTTATCACTTTGCAACCCTAAAAACCTTGATGGCAAAGGCCAGTCCTTTGCGTTCTGGAGATGAACTAGCAGGTGTTGCTGCCTATTCAGCTGAAGAACGGGTGGCAGCACAAATGGCCTTAGCAGAGATGCCTCTAAAAACGTTTTTGACTGAACACCTAGTCCCTTACGAACAAGATGAAATTACACGGTTAATCATTGATACCCATGATATAAAAGCGTTCAGTCCAATCAGTCATTTAACCGTAGGAGATTTTAGGAATTTTTTGTTGGAAGAAACTACCGACACTAAGGTGCTCCAAGCTTTACAAAGAGGATTAACGCCAGAGATGGTAGCGGCAGTTAGCAAATTAATGCGTATTCAAGACTTGGTGACCGTTGCTTCAAAATGTGAAGTAATTACGCAGTTCAGAAATACCATCGGTCTAAAAGGACATTTCTCAACGCGATTACAACCCAATCATCCCACTGACGATTTTAAAGGCATTGCCGCCAGTATGATTGACGGACTTTTTTATGGCAGTGGCGATGCCGTCATTGGCATCAATCCTGCTACTGATAATGTTCCAACCGTGATTCGCTTGCTCGAAATGCTGGATGGTGTTCGTCAACGCTTTGATATTCCGATGCAGTCTTGTATTCTTAGCCATATCACTACGACCATTCAAGCGATAGAACAAAATGCTCCTGTCGATTTAGTCTTTCAATCTATCGGAGGCACTGAAGCAACCAATACTTCGTTTGGTGTAAACTTGAATATTTTGCAAGAAGGATATGAGGCTGGGCTTTCCTTGAAACGAGGTACAGTAGGCAATAATTTAATGTACTTTGAAACAGGACAGGGGAGTTCGCTTTCGGCAAATGCTCATCATGGCTTAGACCAGCAAACTTGCGAAACCCGTGCGTATGCAGTAGCAAGGCATTTCAATCCTTTATTGGTCAATACGGTAGTAGGCTTTATTGGCCCTGAGTATTTGTATAATGGCAAACAGATTATACGGGCAGGACTTGAAGACCATTTTTGTGGAAAACTGTTAGGGCTACCCATGGGTGTAGATGTTTGCTATACCAATCATGCCGAAGCCGACCAAGACGATATGGATACGTTATTGACCCTGTTAGGGGCAGCAGGCTGTAATTTTATCATGGGCGTTCCCGGTGCCGACGATGTGATGTTGCATTACCAAAGTACATCTTTTCACGATGCGCTTTATATCCGACATTTGTTGGGTTTAAGACCTGCCCCAGAGTTTGAAGCTTGGCTCATGAAAATGAATATTTTTGATGAAAAAATGAGCTTAAAATCAGGAAATAAGCAATTAATCAGCAGTGTAACTGGATTTATTGAAGGATAATGGAAATAAATAGAACAGTATCTGCCGACCAATGGCAATTTTTACAAAACTATACACCTGCCCGCATCGCACGTGGGCGAGCTGGGCATAGTTTGCCAACGGCTGAATTATTGAAATTTCAATCTGACCATGCTCAAGCAAGAGATGCCGTTTATTCTGAAATTCAGATAAGCAGTTTGCAAGAGGCTTTTATGTCAAATTTTAAGATAGAAGTCCTATCCTTGCAAAGTGAAGTAAAGTCTCGTTCACAATATCTTCAACGTCCCGACTTAGGAAGAACTATCAGCCAAATATCCAGAGAAACGTTGAGTAAAAAAGATGCTTCTGAAGCTGACATTTGTTTTGTCATTGCCGATGGACTCTCGGCGAAAGCCATTAATGAACATTCTTTCCCTTTTTTACAGTTATTACTTCCGAAACTTCAAGCGGATAATTGGAAGATTGCACCGATTTGTATCGTTGAACAAGGGAGAGTAGCCATTGCTGATGAAATAGGATTTTTATTAAAGGCAAGTATCGTAGTTATTTTAATTGGCGAACGCCCAGGGCTTACTTCGGCAGATAGTATGGGCGCTTATATTACTTACCAACCTCAAGTGGGACTGACCGACGAAAGTAGAAATTGTGTCTCTAATATTCGTCCAGAAGGATTAAACTATGTGTTAGCCTCAGAAAAGATTTTTTATTTGTTAAATGAAATAAAAGGGAAAAAAATAAGCGGTGTACAGCTAAAAGACGAGATGGCTAATTATAAAATACTTTAAAAAATTGAGTATTTTTATGGGGTGCGTAGGAGCTAGAATTATGACGGGTAATAAGGGATAAAAAAAGAGATAAACATGATTGTTTTAATGAATTAACATAGGTTAATATTACAAACAAGAAAATATAATATTAAATCTAAAAATAGTTTTGTAAAGATGAGTTGCTTGCTAGCAATTAATTATCAAAAAAACTAATTTATAAAATTTAAGTAGAAAGATTTTGGCGTTTCGTAAACAAATTCGTGGAGTTCATAAAGAAATATTCTTGGTTCGTGTAATATTTTATAAGTTTATACAAGGATTTCTTTAAAAATGCTTGACTTAAACTCCATTTTTTCTATCTTTGTAATGTGTTCTTAGAACGCAGATTTTTTAACCTAATAACGTGGCGGCGTTATTAGGTTTTTTTTATGTTTTTACTTCAAAATCAATTTTTGATACTCTTTACTAACAGATTCTTGGCTACTTCGTGGCTGATGAAAAGACTAGAGGCTTCGCCAAGACTAACACATAGCGATTTATCAAATTCATTCAATTCTTTTACGACAATATGGCAACCTAAGGTTAACCCTATCTTGGCCAAGTACTGTAAAAAAGTAGGAGAGTGTTCAGACACACCAACCATTACAACATGCTGTCCGACTGCAATTTCGGACAGATTTTGATAGCGTAATTCAGGCATCACTCCGAAAGTATCTGGAATTGGGTCACCGTGTGGATCAAACTTTGGAAAGCCTAAAAATTCGTCAAGTCTTTCAACCAACTCTTCAGAATCAATATGTTCTAACTGCTCGGCAATTTCGTGTACTTCATCCCAATTAAAGCCCAATTTCTCAACTAAAAAAACTTCCCATAAACGGTGTTTCCTAATCACCTTTAATGCCACGGCCTCGCCCAACTCTGTCAGCCTCACACCTTGATATTTTTGGTAATTAACCAATTGTTTTTCAGAAAGTTTTCTAAGCATATCCGAAACAGATGCCGCCTTTGTAAGCGTCAGTTCTGCCACAGCATTGGTGCTGACTTCACTGCCAGTTTCCGCAGAAAGCTTATAAATTATTTTAAGGTAGTTTTCTTCCGTAAATGAAGTCATGACGAATATTCTTTGAAGGCAATAATAGTAGTTGTTTCTATGACAAAGATATTATTTAATAAGCGAAAAAATAAATTTTAGATTAATCTAAAAAAATATTTTGAATTGTAGTTGACAAAAAATAAATTTACATCATATATCTGAGACATACCTTACAATTTAATACAATATTCAGCATGGACCTTAAGAATACAATTATAAATCAGTCGTTACCAGAAGTATATGGTTCAATACAGGTGCCTAAAACTGGTTCTTTTTACAAAAAACTTTGGGCTTTTACGGGGCCAGGCTTAATGGTTGCAGTAGGTTATATGGACCCTGGAAACTGGGCAACAGATATTGCTGGAGGTGCAAAATTTGGCTATACACTCATTTCGGTAATCCTTATTTCTAATATTTTTGCGATGCTCCTACAGCATCTATCCTTAAAATTAGGAATTGCCACAGGACGAGACCTAGCACAGGCCTGTAGACATGCGTATTCAAAACCTGTTGCCATAACATTATGGGTTTTGTGTGAAATTGCTATTGCCGCTTGCGATTTAGCAGAAGTCATAGGCTCTGCCATAGCCATTAATTTGCTTTTTGGCTTACCGCTCACAGTAGGAGTAGTGATTACCGTTTTAGATGTCTTGGTACTGTTATATTTCCAAGGAAAGGGCTTTAGGACACTAGAATCTATTGTGGCAGGATTAATCTTTATGATTTTTTGTTGTTTTGGGTATGAGATATTTGTATCTCAACCTTCCATCAAAGAAATTTTTGGGAATATTTTACCTAAGCCCGAAATACTGACTAATCCTGAAATGTTGTACGTGGCCATTGGTATTTTGGGGGCTACGGTAATGCCTCATAATTTATACCTACATTCTAGTATTGTACAAACCAGAAATTTTGAAAAAAATAGTGAAGGTAAACGCTCCGCAATATTTTTTGCGACGATAGACTCAAACTTATCATTATCAATAGCATTCTTTATCAACGCTGCTATTTTAATTATTTCTGCGGCTACGTTCCATCATACAGGAAATCAAAATGTGGCAGATATCAACGATGCTTATCACTTGCTCGACCCTGTTTTGGGCGTAAAGTTTGCTGGAATATTTTTTGCTGTAGCGTTATTGGCTTCTGGACAAAACTCTACGTTAACGGGAACTTTAGCAGGGCAAATCGTGATGGAAGGCTTTTTGAATTTGAGATTAAAGCCTTGGCTGAGAAGACTAATAACACGCTTAATAGCAGTGATTCCTGCTTTGATAGTAACGATACTTTATGGAGAAAGAGGAACGGGAGAATTATTGGTGCTTAGCCAAGTGATATTATCATTACAGCTTAGTTTTGCAGTAGTACCTCTGATTCTTTTCACAAATGATAAAACCCAAATGGGCGAATTTGTTAATTCCAAATTGATGAAAATTTGCTCTTGGATAGTAGCAATTATCATCATTGTATTAAACGGATATTTGCTTTGGGATACTATTTTTTAGTTATTTGTATTGCAAAATTAACTAAGCCATGAAGATACCAGAGACAAACGGATTGATTGACAACATCTATAAGTATGTACAAACGTATGTAGAAATTGCGAAACTTGAAGTAGAAGAAAGAGTTCAGGAAACGATTAAAAAGTTGATTATCGGAGCAATACTTGTATTATCTGGCTTATTGCTTCTCTTATTCTTCCTTCTTACTTTGGCATTATTTTTAAACCATGTTTTCAAAAGCGAATACCTTGGTTTTCTAGTAGTTACAGTGTTACTAGCCATTGTAATAACGTTTGTTTTTTATCTTGGAAAAAAACTACTAAAACCCGATACAATTACAGAAAGTATTGAAGTAGAAACTCAATCCACTTTTCAAGAAAATTAAAAGATAATTCTTTCTTTAAATTTTTACTCAAAAAAGCAATTTTTATTACTTTTGAATAGTTTTACATACATACACAGTTATTGTGTCAGCGATTTGTGCAATGAATTTACTCGGACAATAACAGAATAACGTAAAGATTATGTTTCCAACAGTTAGCCCCAAAAAAATCTCTGAACGTAAGCGACAATTACATTTAGAAGCGAAAGCATATAAAGAAACGATTGATGGACAGGTTAGCAACCTTAAATCAGAAGCTACCCGTATAGGTACGAGAGCCCTTATTATTGGTGGTGTTTTAGCTACTAGTTATTTACTATTTAGCTATTTGACCTCGGATAATGAAAAAAAAGTATCTGCCAAAATATCAGAAAACGGTAATTTACCTGTTATTGTAAAAAAAGAAAAAGCGAAAGAATCGTGGCTTGTTTCATCAATCAAAGGGTACATGTTGTCATTTTTAATGGCCATTGCTAAAGATAAAATCATAGAAGCCCTTTCGATTTTAAAAGAAAATTATGCAGAGAAATCTTCTCAATAAATTTTATGAGCTGAAGGCTCAAGGCAAAAAAGCATTTGCTGTCTTGATTGACCCCGACAAAGTCAATGAAGACAGCTTTTCGCATTTAATAAGCTTAAGTAAAGAGCAAGCAGTAGATTTCTTTTTTGTGGGCGGTAGTTTAATTACTAGCTCTATCATGGAAAAGGTAATTACGGATATTAAGGCAAACAGCGATATACCTGTGGTACTATTCCCTGGCAATAGCCTGCACCTTAATAATAAAGTAGATGGTGTATTATTCCTGTCCTTAATTTCGGGTAGAAACCCTGATTACCTAATAGGCCAACAAGTAATTTCTGCGCCTATTCTGAAAAGAAGTGGCATAGAAGTATTACCGACGGGTTACATGATTATTGATAGCGGTCGCCAAACTACAGTTTCGTATATTTCTAATACCACACCCATTCCGCATGACAAACCAAGCATTGCTGCGTGTACGGCTATGGCAGGCGAAATGTTAGGCTTGAAGTTAATCTATATGGATGCAGGTTCGGGCGCTTACAATGCAGTTTCACCAGAAATGATTGCCGCAGTACAGCAATCTGTTGATGTCCCCCTCATCGTAGGAGGAGGAATAAATACTGCTAAAAAAGCGCACGATGCTTTAAGGGCGGGTGCAGATATCATCGTGGTTGGCAATGCCATTGAAGAACGGATAGAATTAATCAAAGATATTGCTAAAACTGTAAGGGGCTTTAATGAAGTGAATTTACTTGCCTGAATAAGACTGTTTGAAAATCAAAAATCCATCCATAGAGAGGGACTTAAGTCCTACTGATTACCCATAAGTTTGTAAATTATTAATAATCAGGTAATTATCTCTAGCGAGGGACTTAAGTCCCTCGCTAGAGATGAGGGCTTCAACGCTTGGTTTTAAAGACTATTTAT
>NZ_JAYFUL010000048.1:0-41085 GCF_034928825.1 Arcicella aquatica
TGATTCACTAAAAATACGTCGTTGACGAATTTTTAAACTTGTACTTTTTTTAGAATCTGATTTCGATTTGCTCATAAATAAGTTGAAATTTATGTCAACCTATTTTAGGCAAGCACATCATAACTCATAACTCATAACTCATAACTCATAACTCATAACTCATAACTCATAACTCATAACTCATAACTCATAACTCCCTCCATTCATCCTCTAAATTCACTGATTATCAAGATTATATTTTGTCATGAATATAATACTCGCTACATTTCAACCATAATTACTATTATGCATAATAGCATATCATTAAACCAAGCAATTATTAGTTAATAACATTAAAAAAACAACGATGAAAATCTCAAAAATTATTACTTCGGCGCTAATTGTAATAGCAACTACTGCTAGTGTATTCGCGCAAACTGCAGATGAAGTTGTGGCAAAACACATTGAAGCAATGGGTGGATTGGAAAAATGGAAAGCTTTAAAGGGCTTAGAGATGAAAAATAAATTCTCGGTTCAAGGCATGGATATTGATAGTAAAACAGTCATTGTGAATGGTAAGTCTTTAAGAAGTGATGTTTCAGTAATGGGACAATCAATTATTACGGCGGTAGATGGAGAAACAGGTTGGTCTGTTAGACCAGCAATGATGGGCGGAACAGGAGAACCTGAAGATATGCCTATTGCTTTGGTTAGAGAGTCTCGTAAACAAGTAGATTTGGGGGGCTCTTTATTATATTATAAAGAAAAAGGTTCTACGGTAGAATTAGTGGGAACTGAAAAAGTAGATGGCGCTGATGTTTACAAGTTGAAACTAACAGAAAAAAATGGAGATGTTACCAACTTATATGTGTCGACATCAACATACTATACATTAAAAACAACAGGAAAACGTAAAGTACAAGGGCAAGAAATTGAAGCAGAAGTGAGTTTCTCGAACTTTAAACAAATCGATGGACTAACTTTTCCTTATACAATGGAAACTGCAAACCCAATGGGTGGGACGATGACTATTGAAACGGAATCAATCAAATTGAACCCAACTATTGATGTGTCGATTTTTAAAAAACCAGCCAGCAAGTAATTGTAAGCAATAAGTTGTAAGCTTTACGATAACAGATAAAGAAAAACCTCTCAAGTTATTTAATACTTGAGAGGTTTTTCTTTGGGCTTTTAGTAATTTTACCATTATTTTTCATGAAAAACATAATCCATGTACAAATTTTTTCTCCAGCCTCTTTTATTTCAATTTGATGCTGAAAAAGCCCATCATATTACTTTTAGTTTAGTAAAACTCTTGTTTAAAATCCCTTTTGTTTCTTCGATTTTCAAAGCTCTCTATCATTATGAAAATCCAGTATTGGAAAGAGAAGTATTTGGATTGACATTCAAAAACCCTGTAGGTTTAGCTGCTGGTTTTGATAAAAATGCCCTCTTGGTTGACGAACTGTCTACCATGGGTTTTGGCTTTATTGAAATCGGGACACTCACGCCGAAACCACAACCGGGTAATGATAAACCTCGTTTGTTTCGTTTGAAAGAAGACGAAGCCCTTATTAACAGAATGGGTTTTAACAACGAAGGTGTAAAAGAAGCCGTTGTCAGGTTAAAGCAAAGAAAATCTGACATTTTAATCGGGGGAAACATTGGTAAGAACAAAATAACACCCAACGAAAATGCAGTGGATGATTACCTAATTTGTTTCCACGAATTATTCGATGTCGTTGATTATTTTGTGGTAAATGTAAGTTCGCCCAATACGCCTAATCTTAGAGCTTTACAAGAGAAAGAGCCGTTGAAGAATTTACTGCAAACATTGCAAACTGAAAATGAAAAACGAGCTAAGTCTAAACCCATTTTGTTGAAGATAGCACCAGATTTGACGGATTCTCAGTTAGATGATATCATCGAGATTGTCCAAGAAACGCATATTGCAGGCGTGATTGCTACCAATACTACCATTTCTCGTGAAGGATTAGTGGCTGCGGAGGCATTGAAATCAGAAATGGGAGGATTGAGTGGAAAACCAGTCGAAAAGCGTTCTACAGAAGTGATTCGTTATTTATCAGAAAAATCAAATAAAGCATTCCCAATTATCGGAGTAGGGGGTATTCATTCTTCGAAAGATGCCATCGAAAAACTCAATGCAGGGGCCAGTTTAGTACAAATTTACACAGGCTTTATTTACGAAGGACCAGCTTTGGCAAGTGAAATTAACAAGGCTATCGCAAAGGCTTAAAATGCTATAGAGGTTAATTACATAGAAAATCCTTAAAAATTTTCTATGTAATTAATTACTTTCCAAGCCGACTTCTCAATCAATTTTCCAACAATATGCTTTTCTTTTGGAGGTGCCACATAAATACCATAACTAGGTATCATGCCTTTAAAGTAGTTGAAGTGGTTTTTAATTAAAGAAATTCTATATTGTTGCAAGATTTGTTTCAAAGCCTGCTGGCTTTTATCGCTTGATAATTTAAGATGTTTTGACACCAACTTTGGCTTCTCTGGATTATATCCACTGAAATGAAAGAAAACTAAAGGGTTAGTATCATTCACAAAATAGCTACCATCTTTAACAGTTAGCTGTCGTTCTTGCAAATTCCAATAAGCTATATTCAGGCTAGGATTGTAATCAATCAATACTTTATCATAAAATACAGGAACAAAGTTCAAACATAATTGGTCGACAAACATTCCTTTGCAGTAATCCACGTACCCGTATTTGTTTAAATGAGTTTGCCACCAATCCAAGAACTTTAATGTATTTTCCGTTCGCTTAAAAGCAATGAAACCTGCATTATACAAACCCGCATTCAAGTACTGCTTTTCATTCCAACGCTCAGATAACGGAATCTCCTTCGTAATATGCGGTGTAATGATAATATCATGTTCATCAAGATTCTTTTCAACACCCTCAAGCGACCCGTACAGGTAAATATCTGTATCTAAATAAATCAGTTTCTCTAAAGCTGGATTTATTGCTAACAAATGAAGGGCAAAAATAGGTTTTAATGCACAGGCAAGCTCAAGGGTGATAAATTTAGTGCTATAATCTTCCAGAGCAGGAAAGTTGATGCTTTCTACAGGAATAAGTTGATAGGGAATTTCGAAATCAAGTACGGGTATTTTATCAGCAAGACAGATGATAAACTCGTACTCAGGGTTAGTCTTTTTGATAGATTCCCCCAAAGTCAGGGCTTGATATAGATAATTAGAAGTACAAACGGTATATATTAATTTCATGGGTAAGGGTTTTCATTATTCAAATAAATCACCAAAAGCCGCAATATAAGGTGCTTTCCATGAAGCCTCTTGGTCTTTATAGCGATGATATGCGCCCGTTATTAATAATTTCATAACAGGCAAAATTCTTAGTAAATGAAATATAGGTAGGGTAGCTCTGGTTTCATAAAAATCTATGACGGAATCTATCTTTTTAAAATTGTTACTTACTATTAAACCATCTTTTTGACCTAAATATTGTTTAATGATGGTGCTTAAATAGCTATATTCATCTCTTTTCTGAATAAAAGGAGCAAGTTTTTCAGATCTTGGACGCGCTAGTCGTTCTTTTAAACTTAATACCTTGCCTTGTTGTACCGCCCTAGTGCCTACTTGTTGCGCTTCATGCTGACGGTACGAAATTAATGGCTTATCAATCAATCCAATGCCATTAAACATACAAGCTATCAACGTTAGCCAGCCGTCATGAATCATTGGGGGCTTGAATGCAGGAAATGGTTGGCAAAATGTTAATAATTCTTTCTTAAAAGCTAGCATACAGCCAGCTACTCTATTCCCATGAAGATTAACCTCCAGTGCCTCTCCTTGTTGCCAAGCCTCTATTTGCGGAGTATTTAACCTTACTTTTTGCCAAAAGGTTTGTCCTAAATCCTTCCCTTTTTCATCAATCAATTTAGCATTAGAGAATACGGCTAACTTTAAAGGATTTGTTTGAAAATAATTGTGAATAATGGATAGTTTTTCAGGGTGCCAAAGGTCGTCTTGGTCACATAAAGTAATGATATCACTGGTACAAAGAGAAATTGCTTTTTCAAAATTTTTACTAACCTTCAGAGGCGTTGCATTCCGAATGAAAATGATGTTGAGGAGGCTTTTGAATTCATTTACAATACTTTCTGTATCATCAGTAGAGCAATCGTCTGTAATAATGATTTCGTTAGGTAAAAGCTTTTGATTCGCAATGCTTTGAAGTTGTTCTCTTAAAAACCTAGCACCATTATATGTACACAAAGCTATTGAAATGGTCTTCAAAATGTATGAATTTAGTTTGTAAAACGTTGTATATGAACGATTTGTGAGTTGTGAGTAGTAAGCTGCTGCAGTTTAAAGTATTGATACAGCATTTTAATACATAACTCATCAGTCACAACTGTATGACTCATAGTCGGAATCACCACTGTAACAAAATTAAGTATTTTTGCCCAAATAGAAGCATATTCTCAGTAGTGGATACGAATTTGTATCAAAACTTATTTAAGTTGGTAAATCAAATCAGTTTTTAATGATTGAACTTACCTTTCTTTTGTCACGAAGTCAGTACTTATTATAGTGCAAGCAGTAGTAATATAATTGCTTGTTTTTCAATGTAATATGTTTGACAATATGCTATTTATCCCTTTTTACTGCCCAATTTTGAAAATATGTGAATTATGTAAGGTTATTATTTAATGATGTAAGGTTATTGTCGAATAAGATGCTCACCTTTACTGATAGTTTTATATTAAATTCAAGTAAAACCAAAATTAAGCATGGAGACAGGAGAAATTGAAAAATCAAAAGCACACATCATTATTGAAATCATTGAATATATTCCTAACGCAGTAGTAAGCAAAACCATCATTAAAAAATTAACGGGTAATATCACCGCATCGTCTTTTGATGCAGGGGAAGAATTAGCCGAAAAAACTTCTCCTTTCGATAATTACATTCAAATTATAGATGGCGCTGCCGAGCTAACTATTAGTGGGAAAAAACACAGATTAAAGCTAGGTGAAGGTATTATTATTCCTGCACATGCTTCGCATATATTTAATGCAAACGAACAATTTAAAATGATTTCGACTGTGATAAAAAGTGGTTACGAAGACTAAATGAATGGACAAAAATGACACTATATATTAAATACATGGTCAGTTTACGATGTAAAATGATAGTGAAAGATGTGTTAAAAACACTTGGGCTACATTTTATCGTGGTTGATTTGGGGGAAGTTGAAATCATGGAAGATATTTCTGTAGAACAAACAAAGCAATTAAAGATTGCTTTGCTAAGTGCAGGGCTTGAACTAATAGATGACAAAAAATCTGAATTGATTGAAAAATTAAAAATTGCAATTAAAGAGATGGTCTACCATAGTGATGAGGAAACGGGCAAAACAAATATTTCAGACTATTTAAGTAAAAAACTAAATCAAGAGTACACGCATCTAGCTAATTTATTTTCAGAAGTACAAGGCACTACCATTGAGCAATTTATCATTGCTCAAAAAGTAGAACGCATCAAAGAGTTAATTATTTATGGCGAACTAAACTTTACAAAAATCGCCTATAAAATGAATTATAGTAGTGTAGCTCATTTATCTAATCAATTTAAAAAAGTAACGGGGCTTTCTCCTTCTCATTTTAAAGAATTAAAAGAAAAGAGACAAAATACCATTCTGGAAACTACAAATTAAGAAGCATTCTCTGCTAATTGAATTAAGAATATATCTTTTATTTATCTACAAACACGCTTTCTAAAAAAAGCCTTAACAACCTATGATGAAGCCTGTATAAAATATAAACAATGAAAACCTTAAAAAAACAAGAATCCGCATACGCTAGAAGTCTGATAGAAGCTAATTTAAATGCAATGGTCATCATTAGTAGTGATGGGAAAATTGTTGATATGAATGAGGTTTTTGTAAATATTACAGGCAAAGTACGTGAAGAAGTAATCAATACAGATTTTGTGGTTTATTGTACTGAACCTCAAAAAGCCCGTGAAATTTATCAGGAAATATTTGCGAAGGGTTTCGTTTCAGATTTTCAACTCACCATCATAGACCATAAGCTTACTGACGTTCTTTTTAATGGTTTTGTCTATAAAGATGAAGCTGGCGAAGTGCTGGGGGCTGTAATAATGGCAAGGGACATTGCTTCACAAAAAAAGATTGAAAAAGAATTGAATGAAGCAAAGTTATTTGCAGAAGAAGCACAAAGCAAAGCCGAAAGTGCCACCCAAATTGCTGAAAATGCAGTAAAAGCCAAACAGCAATTTTTATCTAATATGAGTCATGAGATTCGTACACCGATGAATGCTATTATTGGGTTTACAAAGGTAGTCTTGAAAACAGAATTAACGGCAAAACAAAAAGAGTATCTAACCGCTATAAAAATGAGTGGCGATGCCTTAATTGTACTGATTAATGATATCCTAGACTTAGCCAAAGTAGATGCTGGCAAAATGACCTTTGAGCAAACCCCTTTTAAATTGGCATTATCTATCTCGGCAATGCTTCATTTATTTGAAACTAAAATTCAGGAAAAAAACTTAGTACTTGTTACCGAATACGATGATAATATTCCAGAAGTATTGATTGGAGACCCAGTGCGTTTACATCAAATCATTCTTAATTTGGTGAGTAATGCCGTAAAGTTTACCACTAAAGGTAAAATTACGGTAAGTGTCCGTTTGCTCTCTGAAGATGAAGAAAATGTAAATGTTGAATTTACCGTGGCAGATACAGGTATTGGTATTACAGAAGATAAAATCGAAAAGATATTTGAGAACTTCCAACAAGCCTCTAGTGGAACATCAAGGTTATATGGCGGGACAGGTTTAGGGCTTGCCATCGTAAAACAATTATTAGACTTACAGGGTGTAAAAGTTATTGTAAAAAGTAAAGTCGATGAAGGGTCTTCATTTAGTTTTATATTGAGTTTTCAAAAAACAAATGCGGAGGCTGAATTAGAAACGAAGATAATGGAACTGAATACAGAAATTAAAAACATCAATGTATTGGTCGTTGAAGATATGGCACTCAATCAATTATTGATGAAAACATTATTAGATGATTTCGGCTTTGAATGTGATATTACCGCCAATGGGAAATTAGCCATTGAAAAACTAGAGACAAAACCATACGATATTATTTTGATGGATTTGCAAATGCCTGAAATGAATGGTTTTGAGGCTACCGATTATATTAGGAATACGATGAAATCTAAAATTCCCATTATTGCTTTAACGGCTGATGTTACCACGGTTGACTTGGCAAAGTGTAATGAAGTAGGAATGAATGATTATCTAGCTAAACCCGTTGATGAGCGAACATTATACAGTAAAATTATTAGCTTAGTCAACCAAAAGATGCCTCTTAAAGAGAATGATGAAGAAGACAAAGAAAATAGTGCAATAAAAAAGGCTAAATATGTAGATCTTGATTATTTGGTACATCGAACAAAATCGAATCCAAAATTGATGATGGAAATGATTTCGCTCTATTTATTGCAGACACCTCCATTAATCTACACAATGAAACAAAGCCTATTAAATAAAGACTGGCATTTGTTATATTCGGCCATGCATAAAATTATTCCTTCTTTTTCAATCATGGGGATTAGTGCAGACTTTGAAGAAATGGCCAAAAAGATTCAAGAATACGCCAGCCGCCTAGAACAATTAGATGGTATACAAGATTTGGTATTACAACTCGAAACAGTATGCTTGCAAGCTTGCACAGAATTGGAGGAAGAACTCAAGAGAATTAAAGAAATTAAGTAACAGCTACCTTAATGATTATTTATAGTTAAATTACAGTTGACATACATTCAGCTAATAAATAATGAAAAACGAAAATAAAATTAGAATTTTCCTAGTAGATGATGATGTCGTGTTTTTGAAATCGCTAGAAATAGAATTCCTTCAACTAGATACATTTATCGTTGAAACGTATATTACAGGCGAGCTATGTTTAGAAAACTTATCGCATAACCCCGATATCATTATTTTAGATTATTTGCTAGATGGGATTGATAAACACGCAATGAACGGCATACAAGTATTGGATGAAATCAAAGCTTTTGATGTTAAAATACCTGTAGTGATGTTATCGCAACAAGATAGAATAGATGTGGCCATAAACTGTATGCACCACCATGCTTATGATTATGTGGTAAAGAGTGAAACAGCCTTTTTTCGCTTACAACAAATTATTTCAACTACTTTTAAGTATCATAAAATGGAAAATGAGTTGAATTGGTATATGGCCAGAATGTAATATCAACGAATAATGGAATTGGAATAACGCTTTTTGTAAAGCCTTAACTTGCTAGATCTTCCCACCCTTTTGCGTTGTCTGGAATAATTAGTGACAACGTAAACCAACTTGATAGATAAGGTATGAAATTATTTATAAAATACATGGTCAGCCATCGTTGTAAAATGGTGGTGAAAGCAGAGTTAAAAACACTTGGATTACATTATGTAAATGTACATTTGGGTGAAGTAGAAATCATGGAAAATATCTCCCAAGAACAACATAACCAAATTAAAATCGCCCTTGCAAAATCGGGCCTAGAACTCATGGATGATAAAAAAGCTATGTTAATCGAAAAGATTAAAAATGTAGTTGTTGAGATGGTTCATTACACGGACGAAATCCCTAAAATTAACTTCTCGATTTATTTAAGTGAAAAACTTAAATATGATTATACGTATTTATCCAATCTTTTTTCTGAAACGGAAGGCACTACGGTTGAACAGTATATTCTTCTTCATAAAATTGAACGAGTAAAAGAACTAATCATTTATGATGAGCTAAACCTTACTGAAATAGCTAATAAGCTACATTACAGTAGTGTGGCTCATCTTTCTAATCAATTCAAAAAGGTAACGGGTTTAACACCATCCTTTTTTAAAACCCTTAAACTCAAAAAAAGAAGTACCCTCGAAAATCTGTGAATGATGTAACTATTTTCCAAAATCATGTAAGGTTTTCTAGCTTTTTATACCTCAACTTTACACTGAAGCTGTTTAAACTTTTCCTTTCGGGTTAAACTAAGTCTTTTAGCATAGCTTGTTCCAAAATTTACTCAACGTAGCGATGCTATGCTTCGCAAATTTTGAAAAAATCAATTCAAAAATACAATACTTTCACCTCAGAAACGGAAAGTTTAAACAGCTTCACTAAATACTAAAAATCAAGCTATAAAAACTAAAAAGATGAAAAAACTTAAATCGTATATTTTAATCACGATGGTATTGGTGATGGTAATGCCTTTTACACTAAAAGCGGAAGTTGCTGAACCAGAGAAAGCAGTAACAGAAAAAGTAGCATCAACAGCAGCAAGCACTTTAATTAACAGATTAGAAGAAATCAAGGCTATGGATAAATCGAACATGAGTTCGGTAGAGAAAAAAGCCTTGCGAAAAGAAGTTCGTTCAATTAAAAAGTCATTAAAAGAAGTAGGCGGTGGCGTATATCTTTCAGTAGGAGCCATTATCATTATCGTATTATTACTGATTCTTCTGCTGTAGTTCAGAACAATATACGTTGAGAGTATGTTTAAATTTCGAAAAGATTTATCACTTAAAGTTTTATCCTATTTAGGCGTTAGCATTTAGTGAAATTCCACTGTTTGAGCGATAGCGAGTTTGGAATTTCTTGACTTTCTTTTGTTACTTTTCTTGTGTCAAGACAAGAAAAGTAAGGACTTACGAAAGGAAATATTGCTTTTTGGATATAAACAAAATATAATTTTTAAACATGTTCTGACTTGTGAATTAATACATAACCTATCAGATTAATTGTGTATTAATTCACAAGCCAATAGCTAGTACCAATAATCTCAAAACTTAATTCTATCAATACAATGAACAAAGAAAAATCCATACAACTATTAAACTCTCTGATTGAAGTTAATAACGAGAGAATAGAAAGCTATGAAACAGCAACGATTGAAACAGACGAAACAGATTTAAAGGTACTATTCCCTTTGTTTAAACAAACTAGTGAACTTTGTAAAAGTGAACTAATAGACGAAATTTATGACCTTGGAGGTACGCCAACCAGAGAAATAAAGGCAACAAATAAACTTTTTAACTTTTTGATGGATTTAAAAGCAATGTTTTCAGGAAATTACCGCAAAGCAATGTTAAATGTCTGTTTACATACCGATGACGAAGTCATTAATACTTATAGAAGAGCCTTGAAGGATAATCAAGGAAATATCTCTACCTATCAACGTATTATGATTAATGCCCAACAGAGGTTACTTAAAACTGATTATGCCAGAATAATAGCATTAAGCAATAAATCGAATAAGTATTTATTTATGGTAAATAGATAAATTAAGGCAATTACGTATGCTGTCTACCGTCAGTCAAGATGGATGCTATTAGCAACATACCTAAAAGGCTGAACAAAGGGCTCATCTTTGTCATTAAAATAGTCATGGAATGATGGCTCTCTTCCTTCCTAAAGTTTAGGAAAGGAATAATATATTTACGATGAATGAATTGGTGATAAAAAATATCGAATGACATGATGAACATCATGTATTGTCACAATACAATGGGTTAGCTTGCACGAGATTAATACGTGTCGGCTGACCCATTGTATTTTATGAATGAAGAAGGTCGTCTATCATAAGTAAATCAGACAATATTTTTATGCAGATTTTACCAGCAAATAACTTTTGGCAATTTGAGCCAACGTATTGGTTTCAGCAATTGAATTCCACTGCCAAAGGGCTTTCGCAGGCTGAAGCGAATGAAATATTGCTACAATCACCGCATCACAAAAAAACAAAGTCTTCTTTCGAAAAAGATTTGGTTCTTTTTATCGGACAATTCAAAAGTCCGCTTATGCTTTTATTGATTGGTGCTGTCATCCTATCTGCTTTCCTTGGCGATACTTCCGATGTTTTTATCATACTTTTTATCGTGATTTCTACTGGCTTAATGAGTTTTTTTCAAGAGAGAAATGCTGGGAAAGTAGTCGAGAAATTGCAATCCATGATTTCGCTGAAAAGCAATGTACTTAGAGATGGCGAAGAACAACAAGTTGATTCATCAAAGATAGTGGCTGGCGATATTCTTTTGTTTAAAGCAGGAGATATGATTCCAGCAGACTGTTTATTAATTGAAGCCAATGAATTACACGTCAATGAATCGAGCCTAACAGGAGAGTCTTACCCAGTAAGAAAAGATGTTGGCATCTTAGCCGAACATACCGAATTAGCAAAACGAATAAACTGTTTATGGGAGGGCTCTAACATTGTTAGTGGCAATGCCAAGGCACTGGTTATCAATACAGGGACTAACACTATATTTGGAAGCATAGCCCAAAGCATCAATACCTTAACAGAAACCACTTTTGAAAAAGGCATTAAAGACTTCGGCTATTTCCTCATGAAAATCACCTTAGTACTCTCGTTTTTTATTTTAATAGTCAATCTAGTCAATCATAAAAGCGTTATTGATTCTGCCTTGTTTGCTTTGGCCTTGGCTGTTGGAATGGCTCCAGAATTACTACCCGCCATCACAACTATCGCTATGAGTGCCGGAGCAAAACGAATGCTAGAGAAGAAAGTAATCGTAAAGAAATTGGCTTCTATTCAGAACCTAGGCGAAGTAAATTTATTATGCACCGATAAAACAGGGACTATAACCGAAGGAGCCATTAAGGTAGCAGGGTTATTGGATGGTTTTGGCGAACAAAGTGAATTTGTAAAACTCTTGGCTTTTTGGAATGCCTCATTTGAAACAGGTTATACCAACCCCATTGATGAAGCCCTAAAAGGATTAAACCTCAAGCCCAAAGAAATAGCCAAAAAAATTGGAGAGGTACCCTATGATTTTATTCGTAAAAGATTAAGTATTGCCGTTCAGACAAATAGCAAAAGCCTACTGATTTGTAAAGGAGCTTTTACACAAATATTCAGTATTTGTTCGAAAGTAAAGTTAACGAATGACTCAATAGCAGACCTGTCAGATTATCAGACAGTTATTGAGCAAAAATTTGAAGAATTTGGTCTCAGTGGTATGCGGGCTATTGGATTATGCTATAAAAATATTGAAAAAGATGATATATCAAAAGAAGATGAAAAAGACATGATTTTTGCAGGATTTATCTTGCTTCAAGACCCTGTAAAAGAAGGAATCATTGAGACCATCGATGAATTGAAAAAATTAGCAGTAAACCTGAAAATTATTACTGGCGATAATAAAAATGTGGCAAAGTCTATTGCACTGAGTATTGGTATTAAAAACCCAGTAGTGATGACAGGAGAGACCCTCTTTAACACCAGTCCAGAAGCCTTAAAACTCTTGGTAAAGAAAACGCATATTTTTGCAGAGGTAGAACCACAACAAAAAGAAAGAATCATATTTGCCCTCAGAAAAACATACACTGTTGCTTATATGGGCGATGGCATCAATGATGTATCGGCCATTAATGCTGCCGACGTAGGAATTTCTGTAGAAAATGCCGTAGATGTAGCCAGAGAAGCCGCAGACTTTGTTTTGTTAGAAAAAAACCTCATGGTTGTTGTAGATGGTATTAAAGAAGGGCGAAAAACCTTTGCTAATACCTTGAAGTACATTTTTATTAATACAGGCTCTACTTTTGGTAATATGTTTAGTGTAGCGATAGCCTCATTATTGTTGCCTTTTTTACCAATGTTGCCTAAGCAAATTTTACTGACCAATTTCATTACGGATTTTCCTTATTTAACGGTTGCTTCTGATAATGTTGACCAAGAGCAATTAGATAAACCTGGGAAATGGGATTTAAAATTTATCCGAAACTACATGGTCGTTTTTGGAATACATAGCTCGTTGTTTGATGTGATTACCTTTCTGACGCTTTTGTATGTATTAAAAGTGAAGGAATCGGCTTTTCAAACAGCATGGTTTATTGAATCTATCCTAACAGAATTGTTTATCCTATTTATCATTAGGACACACAAAAATTTCTTTAAAAGTAAACCCGGTAGTTACTTGTTTATCCTGAGCATCGTGGGGCTAGTTCTTACAATTGCTATGCCTTATCTGCCCTTTGCCAACGAGGTAGGCTTGGTTCCATTACCACTCTTAAATCTTGGGTTGATGTTATTGATTGTGGCGACATATATTATCACAGCTGACTTACTGAAGGTTTGGTTTTTTAAGAAATATAGAAGTGCCTAAGATGATTGATAAAGATGGTATATGCTTTATTACTAAGTAGTTATTGTATGCCATACATCGAAAATATTTTAAAATATGTGTGAATGTTGTAAAACAATTAAAGTATTGTGTAATACTTTCTCTGAGTAAAGAAGGCACCTTTACAACGTGAAAACAATTTCACATTTTAACAATACAATAATGAAAAGTAACGAAGAATTGCAAAAAGATGTTCAGGAAGCTATCAAATGGGAGCCACTTTTACATGCAGCAGAAATTGGTGTTACTGCTAAAGATGGTATAGTAACATTAACAGGTACAGTTGACAATTATATTAAAAAGAATGAAGCAGAAACGGCTGCAAAAAATGTAGTAGGAGTAAGTGCTGTAATAGAAAAGATTCAAATAAAATTTAAAGGCTCGCTCCAGATAAATGATGAAGAAACTGCCAAAGATGCCCTAAATGCTTTGAAATGGGATTGGCAAGTACCGCATGATACGATAAAAGTAAAAATTGAAGATGGTTGGGTTACACTAACGGGAAATGTACGATGGAATTATCAAAAAGAAGCTGCTAAGAAAGCTGTAAGTAGCCTTCAACATGTTAAAGGTGTAACGAATGATATTGCTATAAAGGAAGAAACTGCTGACGAAATTGAACAAAAAGATATTGAGCAGGCGCTAGGACGTACATGGTCTATTGTCAATGCTGATATTAAGGTTAAAGTAAATGGACATAAAGTAACATTAAGTGGAACAGTCGAGTCTATTTTTCAAAAAGATGAGGCTGAAAGAATCGCTTGGAATGCACCCGGTGTCTGGCATTTAGAAAACAACTTGGTAGTAGAATACCGATACTCATTAGTAGGTTAATAGTTAATAGTTGATAATCAAAGCATTCACTTTGAGCATTCTGTTGAGAGTGAATACTTTTTAACATAAATAATTATCATGATGTTTTATAACGACTCGTATTGGGGAATGCACTTTTTATGGTGGTTTATTTGGGTTGGTTTGCTTTTTTGGCTGTTCGTTACGCCTTATGAAGTACCAGGGCAAAGAACAAAAAGAAATTCGGCGCACCATATTTTACAGAAACGGTACGCAGCAGGTGAAATTACGCTAGAGGAGTACAAGGAAATGAGAAAAATACTTGATAATGATGCTCCTAAAATCTATTAATAATATTATAATGAGTCAATCTGAAACACAAAAAATAAAGAAGATTGCGGTAATGACATCAGGCGGGGATGTCCCTGGGCTCAACGCCTGTATCAGAGCCGTAGTAAGGACTGCAATCTTTCATCAATTGAAAATTGTAGGTATTCAACATGGTTTTGAAGGATTAATCGCTGGAGATTTTATCCACCTTCAAGCACAAAGTGTAAGCAATATTATACAGTTGGGAGGTACTATCCTTAAATCTTCCAGAAGTGAACTATTCAAAACAAAAGAAGGGAGATTAATGGCGTATGAAAACATCAAAAAAGCACAGATTGATGCCATAGTGCTTATTGGGGGCGATGGCTCATTTGCGGGTGTAAAAGCTTTTATGGAGGAATATGCTGATATTCCTTTTATTGGTATCCCTAAAACAATTGATAACGATATTGCAGGAACAGATGTTTGTATAGGTTATGATACTGCATTGAACACTGCTATGGAGGCAATTGATAAAATTAGAGATACGGCTGAGTCGCATGAACGAATATTTTTGGTAGAAGTAATGGGTAGAGATTCTGGTTATATTGCCTATGGAGCTGGACTTGCCTCTGGTGCAGAGTCTATCTTAATTCCCGAATCAAAAGCTGATATTAAAAACCTTGAGAATATCCTCAAAAAAGGGTGGGATAGAAAAAAAGCCTCATTAATCATTGTCGTTGCTGAGGGAGATGAAAATGGAGGAGCCTATAAAACGGCTGAAATGGTTAGAAAATATATGCCCACACATTACATAGGTATTTGTATTTTGGGACATATCCAAAGAGGGGGTAGTCCGTCGGCTGCGGACAGAATCCTTGCTTCAAAATTTGGGTACACTGCTGTGATTGCTTTATTAGAAGGCAAACAAAATGTAATGGTAGGGGTGCAAAAAAATGAGCTTTGCTTTACACCATTTGAAGCAGTCAGCAAACAACATCTCGACATTAATCAGAGTACATTAAATATGTTGAATACCCTAACTAGTTAATTGTATTCAACTTTTTAATGTAAGCTGCTTCATTGCCTTTCAATATCATTTTGCAAATGATTGACGAGTAAATAGTTAAAGAATAAATCTGCCTTTTATCCCTTCAAAAATAGTTAAATCTGTGAATGATGCAACAAATTTAAAAAGTTGTGTAACACATTCTAATGTCGATTTGCCAACCTTTGTATTAGATAGTTCAATCAACATTAAATCGAATGATAGGTATGGAAGATGCTGAATTAGAAAAGTCAAAAGCACATATCATTGTAGAAATCATAGAATATGTATCCAATACTGTGGTCAACAAGACAATCATTAAAAGGGCAACAGGAAATATTACTATCTCTTCTTTAGACGCTGGAGAAGAATTATCACAAAAAAAACTTCCTTACGATATATATATTCAGATTATTGATGGTTCAGCAGAGTTAATGATAAATGATAAAAAGTTTAAGCTAAAATTAGGCGAAGGAATTATTATTCCAGCCCATTCAACCTA
Source organism: Arcicella aquatica (assembly GCF_034928825.1). NCBI lineage: Bacteria > Pseudomonadati > Bacteroidota > Cytophagia > Cytophagales > Flectobacillaceae > Arcicella > Arcicella aquatica. The sequence continues at coordinate 15,867 of NZ_JAYFUL010000048.1, forward strand.
CTGTTTTAATGCGAATGTACAGTTTAAAATGATTTCAACCATTATTAAAAGTGGCTATGAAGACTAATTGAAAGCCAAAGAATATGAAAACCACAAAAAATATATTATTAATCGAAGATGACAAAGATGACCAAAGGTTTTTTATAGAAGCCTTGAGTGAGATACTCGAAGTTCGTCTGTTTGGACTTGCAAATAATGGAAAAGAAGCCTTAGAACAATTAGAAAAGGCAGAAATTCTTCCAGACTTAATTTTTACTGACATCAATATGCCTATTATGGGCGGTATTGAATGCTTTAGTAATATTTTAAATAACCCCCGAATTAAAAATATTCCGGTGGTATTTCTTACCAATGATATGGCTAGGATTAACGATATCCTTCAGCTTGGTGCAAAAACGTTTATCAATAAACCTTCTAATGAAAGAATACTTTGCCAGAAAATCAGGCAAGCTATTCAGAAAGAGCTTAAACCCAATTTAATGCCAACAGGGAGCTTTTTTAAGGGATTACCAAATAAATCAATTTTTGACCAGAAAGTTCCTGTGCAATTGTTTTTTACAGCTAATCCTTAAACTTTATGAAAACAGAAAGTGAACTTAACGACGAGATTCTGAAAATAACGATGCTTATCCAAGAGAAATTTCCTGAACTATCAAAATATGTTGAAGAAATGCCAATTAGTGTCCCAGATGTTGTTAACCCAGCGGTAAATCAGAAAAATTTACAAGATTATTACGATTCTTTATTAGCATTATTGAAAAAGTACAATACCAATCATAATCGTGGAAATACAGAATAATAGGGCTATTTAACCTCTAAACCTATATTATTCAAATAATGAAGCTATTTAAACTTTCCCTTTCGGGTTAAACTAAGTCTTTTAGCATAGCTTGTTCCAAAATTTACTCAGCGTAGCGATGCTATGCTTCGCAAATGTTGAAAAAATCAATTCAAAAATACAATACTTTCACCTCAGAAACGGAAAGTTTAAACAGCTTCAATCTTATATACAAAAACAACATCAAGAATAATGACTACAAAAAAGAAATTGGGTATCTGGATGGATCACTCAACAGCCAATTTAATGGAATACAGCAATATTTTCATTGAGCGTAAAATAATAACATCTGATTTTACACATGAAGAAAAAGAGCAAAGCTTAAGTAAAAGTGAAAATATTATGCATAACAAGGAGCAACACCTTGAAATGGATTTTTATAAAAAAATAGCTACAGAAATAATAGGGTATGATGAAGTATTATTATTTGGTCCAACAGATGCAAAAGTTGAATTGTTTAATATTTTGAATCAAGACCAGCATTATAAGAACATTAAGATTGAAGTAAAGACAAGTGATAAAATGACTGATAACCAACAGGTAGCTTATGTAAGAAATTATTTTAATAGGCTTTGATGGTAAAATAATCAAAAACGATATGTCGAAAGAGAAAGAAGGTAAAGAAAAAACAGGCAAAAAAGCGCCTGTAAAGAACCTAAAGGAAAAAAGAGAGGCGAAGGCTGCCAAACGTAAAGAAAAAGGTAGCGAAGCTTAACATAAATTTTACTAACATCAGCAACCCTTTTATGATAGAAGTAATCAAAACAGGTATTCTTTTGGAAAAAACCACTTTGGGTTTTGAAAATGAAGGAGTGCTCAATCCAGCAGTATACAAAGAAGGCGAATATGTACATCTTTTTTACAGGGCCGTTAGCAAAGGGAATTATTCAAGTATTGGATATTGTAAATTGAAAGGGCCTTTGGTTGTTGAGTCTCGTTCAGAATCACCAATACTTTTCCCTCAGTTTGAGTATGAGTCGCACGGTGTTGAAGACCCAAGAATTGTAAAAATTGATGATTTATATTACCTGACTTACACCGCCTACGATGGTGTAAATGCTCTAGGAGCATTGGCTACGTCAACAGATTTAGTAAATTTTGAAAAAAAAGGGATTATCGTGCCTCAAATTACTTATGAGGAGTTTAGACGACTTTCTGAAGCTAAAAATGCATTAGATGACAAGTACCCAAGGTATAATCAACATCTTGGAATTATTGAAAAAGAAGGTAAGCAAATGCTTCTTTGGGATAAAAACTTAATCTTTTTCCCAAGGAGAATAAATGATAAACTTTGTTTTTTACATCGTATAAAACCGGATATTCAAATTGTAGTGGCTATCAATCATTTAGAGGATCTTACTAATGAATTCTGGCAAAATTACTTTCTTCATCTGGACGAAAACATTGTGCTTATCCCAAAATTTGACCATGAGGTAAGTTATATAGGGACGGGTTGTCCACCAATAGAAACAAAAGAAGGGTGGGTGCTGATATATCACGGTGTTCAAGATTCTGTAAAGGGTTATGTATATTCGGCTTGTGTGGCATTGCTCGACTTACAGAATCCACAAAAGGAAATAGCACGTTTACCTTATCCATTATTCAAGCCCGACCAAGCTTGGGAGCTTAAAGGAGAAGTAAACAATGTTTGTTTCCCGACGGGAACAGCCTTGTTTGGCGATACGCTCTATATTTATTACGGTGCTGCCGACGAACAAATAGCCTGTGCTTCCCTGAGTTTAACCGCACTCGTGAAAGAGTTAATGCTTAACACATAATAAAATGATAAATCAAATAGTACAGCATCATAATAAATTTCAGATGCCAGAAAGTTCCAATTCTTTTATGGGAGATGGGTTAAATGGTCTTGAAAATAAAAAGAAGTTATTACCAGAAATATTATTCATTACTTCTTTTCCACCTCGCGAATGTGGCATTGCTACCTATTCACAAGATTTGATTAAAGCCTTAAATAATAAATTTGATCATTCTTTTAAAATAAGTATTTGTCCGTTAGAATCTGAAAATGAAAAACATACTTATTCCGAAGAACCAAAATATATCCTGGATACTAGCAATGAAAGCTCATTTACCAAATTAGCTTTTAGGATTAATAAAAATGAGGATATTCAAATGGTGATGATTCAGCATGAATTTGGATTCTTTGAAAAGAATGAAGTAGAGTTTAAAAAATTCCTTAAGGCACTCACAAAACCTATAATTATTGTTTTTCATACGGTTTTACCAGACCCCAATCCAACTTTAAAAGATACAGTACAGCAAATTTCACATATTGTACAATCTGTTATTGTGATGACCAATTCGTCAGCTAAAATCCTGATAGAGGCTTACGAAATACCAAAGGATAAAATTACGGTTATTCCTCATGGCACACACTTAGTGCCACATTTAGATAAAGAAATACTAAAAAGTAAATATAAGCTAACGGGTAGGAAAATACTTTCGACCTTCGGATTGTTAAGCTCAGGGAAGAACATCGAAACAACCTTAGATGCGCTACCCGATATAGTGAAAGAAAACCCTGATGTACTCTTTTTAATCATTGGTAAAACGCATCCATCAGTGATTAAACGAGATGGAGAACGATATAGAGAATATTTAGAAGCGAAAGTTGTCGCTCTTTCGCTGCAAGAAAATGTTAGATTTATCAATAGTTTTTTACCATTACCCGAATTGCTTGAATACTTACAACTTACTGATGTTTATCTGTTTACCTCTAAAGACCCCAACCAAGCTGTTAGTGGCACTTTTTCTTATGCCATTAGCTGTGGTTGTCCTATTGTTTCCACCCCGATACCGCATGCTCGTGAGGTATTAAAGAATGATGCAGGAGTTATCATCGATTTTGAAAATTCGCATCAATTGGCTCATGCTGTTAAAAGTTTATTAGCCAATGAGACCCTTAGAAAAAACATTAGCTCTAATGGTTTACACAAAATGGCATCAACAGCTTGGGAAAACGCTGCGATTGCTCATGCTATTTTATTCGAGGAAATTGGTTTAGCACAAATTACGTTGCAGTATAATCTGCCTGTGCTAAACCTAGACCATATCAAGAAATTGAGTACTGATTTTGGCATGATTCAGTTTTCTATCATCAACCAGCCCGATATTGATTCTGGCTATACCCTAGATGATAATGCCAGAGCAATGGTGGCAATGTGTCAGCACTATGAATTAACACATGATGAATCAGATTTAGCATACATTAAGCTTTATTTCAATTTCATCAAATTCTGTTTACAAAAAGAAGGGTATTTCTTGAATTATGTGAATGAAGAAAAAGAATTTACAGAACAAAATAATACGACAAACCTTGCTGATTCTAATGGGAGAGCGATTTGGGCTTTGGGCTTTTTAATTTTCAAAAGTGCAATCCTCCCTGAGGAACTAGCAAATGATGCCGAAGCGACTATTCAATTAGCATTACAGAATGTTCAAAAAATATTCTCTACCCGTGCAATGGCATTTATCATAAAAGGCTTGTATTATCGCAATACGCGCTATAAATCCAAAAATAATATTGCGCTTATCAGAGAACTTGCTAACAGGTTGGTTCAGATGTACAAACATGAAGCCAATAAAGACTGGCAATGGTATGAAAGTTACCTTACTTATGGCAATAGTATTCTGCCAGAAGCAATGTTATGTGCTTATTTAGCCACTGGCGAATCTGTGTATAAGCAAATTGCCAAATCATCTTTTGACTTTCTTTTATCCAAGACATTCAACCAACAACGTATTAAAGTGATTTCTAATAAATGTTGGCTAAATAAAGAAGAAGATACTGTACAAAATGCAATAGGAGGAGAGCAACCCATTGATGTAGCCTATACGATATTGGCGCTTAATAAATTCTATGAAGTTTTCAGAGAGGACGAATACTTACATAAAATGAAGATAGCCTTTAATTGGTTTTTAGGGAATAACCATCTGCATCAGATTATCTATAATCCTTGTACAGGAGGGTGCTATGACGGACTAGAAGAGAATTATGTAAACCTTAATCAAGGAGCGGAATCTACAGTAAGCTATTTGATGGCAAGGTTGACTATCGAAAAAAGCCTACAGGGGAAGACGCCAGTGATGTCAAGCAAAGAATGGCAACTGATTATAACAGATATGTAGTTATAAATGTCTTTGTAGTGATTAGCAAATACTGTATCGATAGGGTAGGATTTATTTCAATCAGTAAAACAATATGAAAACAACCATTTATTTAAACAATACTTTGTGGTTCAGCGTAGTAGTAGGATGCCTTATTATGTTTGGCTTTATATCTTGTAATCATCGTTATCCAAGACCTGATGAAAGTTTTTCTAATATTTATCAAGCCAAAGAAACTACACTTGACCACATAGCACTAGAAAATGACAAAGAGTTTTTAGTAAATGTTGCAGAAATTGATTTAGAAGAAATAAAACTAGGGCAGTTGGCACAACATAATAGCCAACAATATGAAGTAAGAGTATTGGGTAAAATGATGGAAGTATTGCATTATAAATCATTAAAAAATATAAAAGCAATTGCTAAGAAAAAATCAATCAGTATTCCCACAGCCTTATCAAACCATGCTATTGATACTTACGGCAAATTGAATAAAGAGTCGAAAAGTGATTTTGACTTTGCTTTTTGTAATATCATGGTTTTGAGCAACAAAGATGCGATAGATTCCTTAGAAAAAGTTTTAGTAGAATCAAACGATTTAGATATGATTCAGTGGGCCAACCTCATGTTGCCAGCATTACGGAGTAATCTTAATCAAGCCATTACTTGTAAGAGAAATGCTAAGAGTTCGTCATTACGATATTAGATTCTTTATCCTTAAAAACTACCAAAGTATAATCCCAAAAGTCTTGAGATTTCTCGACCAAAACAACCTATCCGTGATACTTCTTCTACCGCAACGACGGTCGGCGATATAGTGTTCCTAATTCCTAACGGAACTCTAATCTGTATCCATAAATCAAGAAACATGAGTCATCACGAATTTCAAAATCATAGAAAAGCGGTCGAAATTAGTTTTTCGACCGCTTTTCTATGATTGATGGGCAACGAATTCCTACTGTTTGAGCGGAGCGAGTTTAGGAATTCTTGATTTTCTTTTGTTACTTTTCTTTCATCAAGGAAAGAAAAGTAAGGACTAGACGATAATTAAGTAGAAAACCTCTCAAATTGTTTACAAAACGCACAATTTTAGGAAAAATTCGGTATGACTTATGTTTTAGTTGATTAGAATCAAGAAAAATATCCTAATTGGTATTCAAAAACCCTATTTGTGGCCCCAGTGGGAATCGAACCCGCATCGAACGTTTAGGAAACGTCTATTCTATCCGTTGAACTATGGCGCCTTTGTTGAGATTACAAGGAAAAATTCTCTTGTAATCTCAATAACTGCAAATTTCTCTAAAAACTCTTTAATAATCAAGGCAAGCGAAGAATATTCGCTTGTTATTCTTCTTCCTCTTCCAGTTCATCAGTTGAATAATGAACTTCATTTAGCCAATTTGGGAAAATAAGGATGTGCTTTTCTTTCACTGCTTTCACAATGGTTTCTCTTAGCTCTTCTATGTTTTCTTTTTGTTCAGCTGAAATAAAAACCGTTTGAGGTTGAGGGTTATTCATGTACGAATTTTTCAAGAAAGCCGTTACTTTTTCAATCCTGCTTTGTTGGTTTTCAGGTTCATTCCCAGACCCAATCTCCCAATCATTGATAACAACTTCTTCCGACGAGAATAAATCTATCTTATTAAAAACAAGAATCGTTGGCTTGTCGGCTGCACCAATTTCAGTTAACGTTGAATTGACAACCTCGATGTGTTCCTCATAATTTGGATGAGAAATATCTACAACGTGTAATAAAATATCTGCTTCTCTTACTTCATCCAAGGTCGATTTAAATGATTCAATCAACATCGTAGGTAATTTTCTGATAAACCCTACCGTATCTGACAATAAAAAAGGAATAGTATCGAAAGTCACTTTTCTCACCGTAGCATCCACCGTAGCAAAAAGTTTATTTTCTGCAAATACTTCTGCTTTGGCTAGGCGACGCATCAAAGTAGATTTACCAACGTTGGTATAACCTACTAAGGATACACGCACCATTCGGTCTCTGTTTTTTCGCTGCGTAAACGCTTGCTTATCAATTTGCTTGAGTTTCTCTTTCAAGAAAACGATTCTATCATTAGCAATACGACGGTCAGTCTCTAATTCTTTTTCACCTGGCCCACGCATACCCACGCCACCTCGCTGTTTAGAAAGGTGAGTCCACATCCTTGTTAATCGTGGCAAAATATACTGTTGCTGTGCCAGTTCCACTTGCGTTTTTGCCTGAACTGTTTTGGCACGCATCGCAAAGATGTTTAGAATCAATAAACTACGGTCAAGAATCTTTACTTCATGCTGAAATTTGGCAAATTCAGTTTCAATATTTCTTATTTGAACAGGCGAAAGGTCATCATCAAAAATTACCATGTCTACATCATTATCCACTACATAAGCGATAATATCCTGCATCTTACCTTTCCCCACATAAGTACGTGTATCAGGTTTTTCTAATTTTTGTGTAAAAGTATAAAGCGTATTGATTTGTGACGTATCTGCCAAGAAAGCCAATTCGTCTAGGTATTCTTTTGTTTGTTCTGCTGTTTGTTTTTGTGTTTGTACAGCCACTAAAACGGCTGTCTCTTTTACTTCTTCGGTAGTATGCATAATATCTTGATGTTCAATATTGGAATTTTATAAATAGCCTAAAATCATCAGGCCTTTACATGATTACCTTTCAATATGATTATTCTAAATCCTGTTGTTGAAAGAATACATGTACAATTTTGCGCGTGTTATCTTATATTGACATTGTTGTTTTCGTTAATATTGTTGCTATTCGTCCTAATTACTGGCTAGCTAAAAGCCGACGACTAAACAGATTGTGTATTTTTAAAGATACGCAATTGGTTTTATCTTACAGAAATTAAAAACAAGTTTAAACAGAAATGGTTGATGTTGAAATTACTGCCCTTTCGGAGGGCAATATCCATGAAGACTGGATTTTGCAGAGCCGAGAGAGGATTTTAGCAGAAAATTTGTCTTAGCTTCATGTTAGTAATGATACTGAAAGAATCGTTTTAAAGTTAGTGGTGCAAAGGTATAATTATTTTTCTGATTTCTATCTTATTATGCATAAAAAAACCTGTAAGGGTTAAATACTCTTACAGGTTCAAAAAAAGAAGTCAATGATATTACTTCATTGAAGCAATTAACTTCTCATTTAACGCTACATAATCCATATTATTGGCTTCTTTAGCAAGTTCTATTGATTTTTTGGCTGTTTCAATCGCTACAGCTTTATTCCCTAGCTTTGCTTGAATCTTTGCCTTTAAGTGCATGATCCAGTATGCCTTAGGTGTTTGCTCAACGGCTTTATCTGCCCAAGCCAACGCTTTATTTAAATCTTTGCCTGTTTCAAAATAATAGCTAGCTGCCTGAAAGTACGGACGACTATCAACAGCCAATGCTGTTTCAATGGCTTTGGTGATTTTGCCATCAATATCAGCAGTCACTGGAATAGCAATAGCTGTTTTTTCCCAACTGATTTCAATATCTGCTGACGAAGCCGTTAGGTTAGCAATCTCAATCGTAAACGTTTCAACAGAATTTGCTAAGGTTGTCGGTTTTACTTTGAATTTAGCAACATCTTCTTCGGCTTTATACCCATCAATGCCCCAGTTGTTCAAGCCTTTGTTGAAAATCACTTCCCACTCATCTTTGTTAGGAATAGTGTACAATACATACGTGCCAGCTTTTAAAGCTACGCCACCTACTTTTACATCCTCGCCAAAAGTTACTCTGGTAGCAGCATTTGCACCAGTTCTCCATAGTTTACCGAAAGGAGCTAAGTCACCGAAAACTACTCTACCTCTGATGTTTGGTCTTGAATACACTACCTCGATAGAAGATAAAGCAAAATCTTGTTTGATGGTCTGTGTAGGACTCGGTGCAGGTGTTTTAATTCCCTGAGCGTTTAATGAAGTATTTAAGGTAAAAATTGCAAGAATTGAAACAATAAAGTTTTTCATGAGAAGAATATTTGTTTAAGTATATCCTACAAAGTTAAGGATAGTTACATTAACAATTCTTTAGCTTTTGTTAATCTATATAAATTTTAGATAAACAGTAAAAATTGGTGGGTGAAAATATTTCACCTTCGATAATTTTTTTTGCTGGAATATACATTTTATGGCGTTTTTGCATGATGGACTTTTAACTAATAAAAATTTAATCTATCAATTTTCGAAATGATGTATATTTGTTTAAAATAATATGTAAATGGCAGAATTTGTAGAGAAATATATTAATCCTTTTACCGACTACGGTTTCAAGAAATTGTTTGGCGAGGAGCTAAACAAAGACTTATTATTGGATTTTCTGAACGAATTATTAAAAGAAGAGCAAGGACAAATCACAGCGTTAAACTACCTAAAAACAGAAAATCTTGGTCTGACAGAATTAGATAGAAAAGCTATTTTTGATTTGTATTGTGAGAATGAAAAAGGAGAGAAATTTATAGTGGAGTTACAAAAGACTAAACAGAATTTCTTTAAAGATAGAACAGTTTACTATTCAACTTTTCCGATACGTGAGCAAGCTAAACGAGCTGATTGGAATTATGAATTAAAGGCTGTTTATACTATTGCCATTCTTGATTTTGTTTTCGATGCAGATAAAAATGAACCCAATAAATTTAGGTATGATGTAAAGTTGAAAGACACAGAAACCAATAAAGTATTCTATGACAAGTTGACTTTCATCTACTTAGAAATGCCAAAATTCAAGAAAACAATAGATGAATTAGAAACGAGGTTCGATAAATGGTTGTATGTAATTAGCAACCTAAATAAACTAGATAGAGTCCCTGATAGTTTACGAGAACAAATTTTTGAAAAAGTATTTGAAACCGCAGAAATAGCCAAGTTTACTCAAGAGCAAGTATTATCTTATGAAGATAGCTTGAAGTATTACAGAGATTTAAAAAACTCATTGGATACTGCCAGAGAAGAAGGAGAGATAGAGGGAATATTGAAGGGGAAGTTAGAAGGAGAGATAGAGGGTATATACAAAGGAAAGTTAGAAGTAGCCCGAAATATGCTTTCATTAGGAATTTCAATCGAAACAATTATTCAAGCTACTGGTCTTTCTGAGGAGGAAATTAATCATTTAAGGGATAATTGATTTCAGCAATAGCCAAAAAAAAACTCATTCCTTTTGAGAATGAGTTTTTTAATGAAATATCGTATCTTATGCCGCTGCCAAAGCTTCTGCACCACCAACAATCTCAAGGATTTCGTTAGTAATCGCTGCCTGACGAGAACGGTTATATTGTAATTTCAATTCTTTCAATAATTCACCAGCATTATCGGTTGCTTTATCCATCGCTGTCATTCTAGCACCATGCTCAGAAGCATTTGATTCAAGAACGGCTTTGTAGATTTGTAACTTCAACGCCTTAGGAATTAATTCATTGATGATTTCTTCTTCAGAAGGTTCAAAGATATAATCCACAGAAGAAGCCTTAACTTTGTCGTCTTTTTGTTCAACGATTGGTAATACTTGCTCTGTCTTTAATATTTGAGTCGCTACGTTTTTGAATTCGTTATACACCAATTCAACAACATCGTATTTGCCTTCTTCAAAACCTTTCATCGCTGCTTCTGCCGCAGTACGAACGTTCGTGAAACTTAATTTTGTAAAGATATCAACATAAGCAGTGTTTACATTATATCCACGACGCGAAAGGTATTCACCACCTTTTTTGCCAAGTGCCAAAATTTCAACATTCCCAGCGGCTTGTTGCGCTGCATATTTTTCGCTGATTAAGCTAACAGCTGCTTTACCAACGTTGGCATTGAAAGCACCACACAAACCACGGTCTGATGTAACAACAATGATTAATACTTTGTTGATAGCACGAACGATAGTGTATGGATTTTCTTTTGCTCCTTCTGCGTTAGCAGAAACGGTAGCAATCATTTCAGTCAATTTTCTTGAATAAGGACGCATCTGAACGATAGCATCTGTCGCACGGCGAAGTTTTGCTGCCGACACCATTTTCATGGCTTTGGTAATCTGCTGAGTAGAGTTTACCGAGACTATTCTGTTTCTTACTTCTTTTAATGAAGCCATTATCTTTTCTAATAAATGAATGATAGAATGAATGAATGATAGTGAATTAATCTACTTTGTAAAATCACTATCATTCTATCATTCAAAATTGAAAATTATTTTTTACACGTATTTCGGTGCTACTTCTTTCGATACTCTTGTCAAGACATCTGTCAAAGAATCATCAAATTTACCTGCTTTCAAAGCATCCATTGTTGATTTTTGCGTAGCGTTCATTACGTTAATGAAATCTTTTTCAAATTCACGAACTTTGCTTACCGCTACCGTGTCAAGAAGACCTTTTGTTGAAAGGAAAATCATAGCGATTTGCTCTTCAACTCTTTGTGGAGCACCGTTTGGTTGCTTCAACATTTCAAGGTTACGACGACCACGTTCGATAGTCAATTTCGTAGCAGCATCTAAGTCAGAACCAAATTTAGCAAATGCTTCCAATTCACGGAATTGTGCTTGGTCAAGCTTTAAAGTACCTGCTACCTTTTTCATCGACTTGATTTGAGCATTACCACCCACACGTGATACCGAGATACCTACGTTGATAGCTGGACGAATACCCGCGTTGAAAAGGTTTGATTCCAAGAAAATCTGTCCATCCGTAATTGAGATTACGTTTGTAGGAATATATGCTGAAACGTCACCCGCTTGTGTTTCGATGATTGGAAGTGCTGTTAATGAACCACCACCTTTTACCAAATGCTTGATAGATTCAGGTAAATCGTTCATGCTACGAGCAATCTCGTCAGATGAGTTAATCTTAGCAGCACGCTCTAATAAACGACTGTGAAGATAGAATACGTCACCTGGGTAAGCTTCACGTCCTGGAGGACGACGAAGTAATAATGAAACTTCACGGTAAGAAACAGCTTGTTTAGATAAATCATCATAGATGATCAATGCTGGACGACCTGTATCACGGAAGAATTCACCAATCGCAGCACCTGTAAATGGAGCAAAGAATTGCATCGGAGCAGGGTCTGAAGCACCCGCCGCTACAATTACAGTATAGTCCATCGCACCAGCTTTGCGAAGTGTTTGTTCGATTTGTTTGATAGTAGAGGCTTTCTGACCACATGCTACATAAATACAGTAAACAGGGTTTCCAGCTTCATAATATTCTTTTTGGTTAATGATAGTGTCGATACAAACAGTAGTTTTACCTGTCTGACGGTCACCGATTACCAATTCACGTTGTCCACGACCTACTGGAATCATCGCATCAATCGCTTTGATACCTGTTTGAAGGGGCTCAGTTACAGGTTGACGGAAGATTACACCCGGAGCTTTACGTTCCAAAGGCATATCATACAAATCACCTGTGATTGGTCCATTACCATCAATAGGCTCGCCAAGTGTATTTACAACACGACCGCAGATACCGTCGCCAACTTTAACAGATGCGATTTCGTCAGTACGTTTTACAGTGTCTCCTTCTTTGATTTCAGACGAATCCCCTAATAATACCGCTCCTACGTTATCTTCTTCAAGGTTCAAAGCTAGGGCTTTTAAGCCGTTATCAAAAACGAGCAATTCACCCGCCTGTACTTTCGATAGTCCGTAAATACGGGCTACACCATCACCGATTTGTAATACGGTACCTACTTCTTGAAGTTCAGCCTCTGATTTTGCTCCTGAGAGTTGTTCTCTCAAAATTGCTGATACTTCATCTGGTCTGACTGATGCCATTATAATAAGTTTGTTTTGTGATTTTGAATTTGGAATAGTATTTAATCTACTAGATAAGAATTAGTTAAATATCAATTAGAGATTAATTATTAAAGACTTACAATATTAATAAATACTCTATCGTTGCTCGCTGAATTCTTTAATTAATAAATTACTTATTTTTCAGGTGCAAAATTAGGGAACAAATTTCACAATTCCATGAAATGCTGAACATTTCATGCTTAAATGTTATACTTTTTTGGGATTCATTATTCTTCCATGTTAGCAAATCTGCCACTTTTTGAGCTTTTATCTTCAAAAAATCCTTTTTTAGTCTTAAAACTGAGATAACATATAGTTATTTTCTATTTATAAATAAAATTTATCGATTTGATTTATGTATTTAAAAATTCTAAGTTTGTGACATCAAATAATAATCTTCATCTATAAATAGCTTACTATCATGTCTGAAACAACGATGAATTTGCCTACTGCTTTTGGTATGATAGAAATGTCTAAGGCGAGAGCGACCATTATACGCAACCGTGTAGTTTGTAGCGTTTGATGATTGGTGATGCCAAGGCGAGAACTGTTAAAATATCATTGGTGCGATGTCAGGGATTACTACCCAATGGAAGATAAAATTACCGATTTGCAAGTATGCCCTTGGTTCAGATCAGACATTGGTTTGGGAAAGAGAATCGCACAAGGACTTGGTATTGATACCATTGCGGTAATGCCACAAAAACATCAGTAGTTTTAATAGTTTTTTAGATGCAAAAAGCGTCGGAGCAAGTCGGGCAGGACTTTGTTTCGACGCTTTTTTTAAGTATTCTGTCTTGAAATTTCAGCACGTTGTCAGTATTTGATATAATATGTAATAATAAGGAGATAAATCATGCTATAGATTTCTATTAAAATGCCGTTCTTTGTAAAACCAGTTTATCTTGATGACTGGCATCAACTATAAAAATAAACTATGAAACTAACTTTACGAGCATTAATCCTCAAAAGCTTATTTTTTTGCTGTATTTCCATTTCGTTTACTACACAGTCATTTGCACAAAATACAGAATTTAAGTTGCCTCAATTGTCAGGGAAAGTAAAAGATTCTAACACAGGTGAATCAATTGTTGGTGCAACGATTTTTTTGGATTTCAAAAAATCAGGTGTAATCACCGATTCGTTGGGTAATTACCAACTGTATTTACCCCCAGGCGAATATGTCATTAAAGTTAGTCATGTGGGGTATAAACCTTATCGTACAAAACTAACCTTAAAGGCTGATACTAAGTTGGATGTTACTTTAGAGGATGTCTCTAAGACACTTGAAGAAGTAATTGTTTCGAGTCAGGCTACACGCAAAAGTATACAGACGCCTTCTTTGGGGGTTACTTTGTTGAGTATTAAAGGTATCAAGAAGTTGCCAGCGATGATGGGTGAGGTAGATATTATCCGTTCGTTACAAACCTTACCGGGTGTGTCGTCAGTAGGAGAAGGCTCAAATGGAATAAATGTACGTGGAGGAAATGTTGACCAAAACTTAATTTATATAGATGAAGCCCCTATTTTTAATCCAACCCACCTTTTTGGATTATTTTCAGTGTTTGCTTCGGATGCTATTCGCGAATTAGAACTTTACAAAGGAAGTATTCCATCTCGCTTTGGTGGTCGGACGGCCTCTGTGTTAGACATTAAAATGACAGACCCTAGCTTAGAGAAATTTAAACTTTCGGGCGGAATCGGGTTGGTATCTAACCGAGCGATGGTTGAGGTACCTATTATCAAAGAGAAATTATCGGTTGTAGTAGCAGGAAGAGTTTCCTTCAATGATTTTTTGTTTAAATGGATTGGACCAGATAATATGAGAAATACGCGGGCTAATTTTTATGATGTAGCGACTAAAGTATATTTCAGACCGAATAAAAACAATACCATTTCGCTCTCTACGTATATGAGTAAAGATTTCTATCAAGTAGATTCCTTATTTAGTTTAGAAAATGTAGTGGCAAAACAAACTCAGTTTGACTATGGACATTTGAATTTTTCTGCTCGTTGGAGCCACTATTTTAATACGAAATTTAGTTTAGATGTAGTAGGAGTAGTGAGTAATTATAAAACTAGAACGTATGCACCTGATAGTGTTAATAGAATAGATTTGTACAACAGTATTGATTATAAAAACATCAAGGTAAATTTTGATTATAACCCAGACGAAAAACACAAAATCAATTTCGGTGCTAGCGGAATCAATTACCAGATTTCACCGGGTAAATTGAATGAAAATGTAAAATCAAGGATTTCGAGCGTTTTATTACCAAGGGAACAATCGTTAGAATTAGGGTTGTTTGTGGATGATGAATACAAAGCCAATGAAAAGTTGACGATACAAGCGGGCATTAGGTATGCACAATATTTAAGCTTAGGCCCAACGACTACTCGAAAATATTTAGATGGAGAGCCAAGAACAGCCTCCTCTCAAATCGGAGAAGAAATTGTATCAAGTGGTGCTGTAGAGAAATCTTATGGTGGGTTTGAGCCTCGTTTAGCAATAAAGTACTCTTTGGGCGAAAACAGTACCTTGAAAATAGGCTATAATAGAATGCAGCAATTCATTCAATTATTATCTAATAATACCACGCCACTGCCTACGGCACGTTGGAAAACCGCAGACGAATATATTAAACCTCAGGTGAGTGATTTTGTATCTTTAGGCGTATTCAAGACCTATAAAGATAATGTGTGGGAGTTTTCAGCAGAGGGATATTATCGTTCAACACAGAATGTAGTGGATTATATCTCGGGAGCAAATCTACAATTGAGTCAAGCCATCGAAACACAACTCATTTCAGGCAAGGGCAAATCTTATGGTTTAGAATTGATGTTAACGAAAAAAAGAGGTGAGTTGAATGGTTGGGTGAGTTATACTTTCGCACGTTCTTTGCAACAAGTAAGAGGCGATTATCCTCAACTCCAACAAATTTCTGATGGTAATTGGTATGCTTCAAATTATGATAAGCCTCATAGTTTGAATATTATGATGAACGTACAGCCAACTATTCATCATAGTTTTTCTTTTACGTTTGCTTATAATACAGGTCGTCCGTTTTCGTCTCCATCAGGTTTTTTTCAGTTGGATAATAAAAGATACCCTGTTTACGAAGCCAGAAACAATGATAGAATATCTGATTATCATCGCCTAGATTTTTCTTGGACTATCACCAATCCAAGTATGAAAGAAAAACGCTGGGAAGGAAGCTGGACTTTTACAGTGTATAATCTTTATGGAAGAAAAAATGCCTATTCGGTATTCTTCAAACCTGCTGGTGTTGCCTTGAAACCTTATGAGTTAAGTGTTTTCGCTAACCCATTGATTTCATTGACTTATAATTTTAAATTTTTATAAAAGACTTGTATTGCTTTCGTTTAGAAAGATTGAAATATATTATCATGAAAACTAAATTTCCAATATTTTCCTTACTTTTCTGTTTACTGGTAGCCTCGTGTATTACACCAATTACAGACTTTGTACAAGTATCCTCAAAAAGCTTCCTGACGATAGAAGCTAACTTAACAGACCAACCCGGGCCCCATAAAGTGCATTTATATATGTCTTCAGATAAAATTTCGGGAGGATATTTTTTGCCAATATTGAAAGCCAAAGTTTATTTGACAGATGAAAAAGGTGTTGTTGAAAACTTAACAGACCCTAAATCTACAGGTTATTACCAGACTTCCGATGGATATGCTGGACGCGTGGGAGGAACTTATACCTTAACTATCGAAACATTAGATGGTAAAAAGTATGTTTCTACCGCAGAAACGATGAGACCCGTTCCAGAAATAGAAAATGTGATTACTAGATTTGACCTACAAGATAATTATGCCAAAGGGGACCCTCGTCGTGGAGGTTTTAATATATATGTAGATTTTCAGGATTTTTCTACTACAGGAGATAATTATCAATGGTATTGGAAACATTATGAACGTGCTTTCATTTGCGAGACTTGTCCGAATGGCTATTATGATTTTACCAAGAATACCTGTACTTTCCCTAAAGTACCAACAGACATAATTTTGAATTATAAATGTGATGGAGATTGTTGGAATATATCCTTTTCAACTGATTTGAATGTATTTTCTGATTCTTATCTAAACGGACAGAGAATTACGGGCAGACGGGTAGCAAGAATACCTTATGATGATATTACACCATATTATCTTCAGTTTGAACAACGTTCTATTACTAAAAATGCCTATAACTATTATCAAAGTCTGGCTGCCCAAACACAAAATAATGGTACACTGTTTGATGTACCTGCTGAAACAAGATTTAGCTATAATATCAAATCAGCAACCAATACCAGTGAAAAAATACTGGGTATTTTTGATGTACACTCAACCAGAAAAAAGATATTTTATATAGACCGTTCTGTAGGAGTACCAGCAGGAGAAGCCCCTGTTACTGTAAAAATTGTTGGAGATGTTTTCGCTTGCCCTCCAGCTTCTTCAAATTGTAAAGAGTACGTTCAGTGTAACGATGGTTTGTACAGAACACCATTTAAACCAGTAGGCTGGAAAAATTAATTAGTAAGTTTCTCGAAAAATAAATTCATAAATGAGCGGTAGAAATATTAAAATCGAACAAATTTGTATTATAGAAGTTGTCTTTAAACAATCTCTTGAGCGAATTGTTACGTAAATACGAGAAACTTAATTTATAAAAATGCAAGTACAAGAACCACACACGTTGTCTGACAAGTCCTTGACAACTAAGCTTAAAACAGGAGTATTAATCGTTAATTTGGGTACGCCCGATTCGCCAAATACACCAGATGTCCGTAAGTATTTACGCGAATTTTTGATGGATGGGCGAGTAATCGATATTCCTTATGCTTTTAGATGGATGCTAGTAAACCTTATCATTGCACCATTTAGAGCACCCAAGTCGGCTAAGGTATATAAAGAACTTTGGACAGACAGAGGTTCGCCTTTAAAGTTTTATGGCGAAGACATCGAAAAGATGCTTCAAGCACAATTGGGCGATGAGTATGATGTCAAATTGGCGATGCGTTATCAAAGCCCTAGCATGGATGCTGGCTTAGAAGCCTTTAAAAAATCGGGCTATAAAAAGATTATCGTTGTTCCGTTCTTTCCACAATATGCATCGGCAAGTACAGGGTCGGTTTACGAAAAAACGATGCGTATCGTAAAAGAATGGCAGATTATACCTGAAATAAGCTTTGTCAATACTTTTTACGACCATCCTAAGTTTATAGAATATTTTGCTACTGCGGCTAAAAATTATATGGCTAAACACGAATACGACTATTTCATGTTTAGTTATCATGGTTTACCACAACGTCAAATCCGTAAAGGTGACTGTACGGGTGAAACCTGCAAGTTCGGTTCATGTTGTGATACTATACATTCGATGAATCAATATTGCTATCGGGCACAATGCCATGAAACCACTAGGTTGTTAGTAAAAGAATTGGGCTTGGAAGAGGGTACTTATAGAACTACTTTCCAGTCGAGATTAGGCAGCGACCCTTGGGTGCAACCTTATACTGATGTTGTCATTAAGGAATTGGCGGAACAAGGCAAAAAGAATATCTTGGTGTTCTCGCCAGCTTTTGTGGCTGATTGCTTAGAAACAACTATCGAAATAGGAGAAGAATACCGTGAAATGTTTGAAGAATTTGGCGGGCAACATTGGCAATTGGTAGAGAGCCTAAATAACTCACCGATGTGGGTGGATTTATTGGAAGATTTGATTAAAAAGGCGTGATAGATCTGTAAGCTTTGAGTGATGAGCTTTTTTCTTTCGCCATTCGCCCTTTAGCCCTTATTTCGCCGTTGTTGGTGTCTTTTCGCCGTTGTTGGTGTCTTCACCAACAACTCGTGCGACAGCAACACTCCAGCCAATAGTTAGTTTTTGTTACAATTATTAGTGGTGCATTGCTGTCGCACTACTTGTTGGTGTTAGTTCACCAACAAGGGCTTAAAAAACACAAAGACAGAAATTTTTCTATTAGGGTGCGACTTGAGTCGCACCCTAATAGAAAAATGACATTGCTTCATCTCAAGGCTCACAACTCATCACTTACACCCATAGCTCAATATAAATTCGGGAATATTTGTTTAAGCTTTTGAATGGATATTATTACATTTGGGTAATTACCTGTTTTCAAACCTAAACGGTATAATAAATCCCAAAATATTTAATCATCATCAGCTATGATACATTTATTGCTCAGTATAATCTTCTCGGTTTTATTATTGATTAATTTCCGTTTGCATCCACGTTTTGGCATCAATACTTTTCAAACCATCATTTTCAATTATCCAGTTTGCATCCTTACAGGCTTATTGTTTTTGCCAGAAAACCAACACCTTAACTTAGATTTATCCGAAACCTCCACCATTTTAGCCATGCTATTAGGCGTTGGTTTTGTGATTACCTTTATGCTTTCGGGTATCTCTACCCAACGAATCGGGATGGCTACTACTTCGTTAGCAAACAATATGTCGTTGGTAGTACCCGTTATTTTTAGCTTAGTCATCCTGAAAACGAGTACTAGTTTTGATGCCTTTAATTATCTGGGATTAGTACTAGCCGTCATAGCAGTAGCGTTGAGCACCTTTAAAAAGGATGAAGGCGGCAATCAAAACAAGCAACAAACGGCAGATTGGTTATTACCCATTGCTGTATTTACCATGTACGGCATTACCAATACCACTTTTAATTACCTCAATGCCAAATACGTTACTGCCGCAGGTACTACTATTCCTTTTACCTTAACTATCTTAGTTGGTTCTGTGTTGATTGGGGGAGTTGTATTGATTATCAGGATGATACAAGGAAAAGAGAAACTAGAAGCCAAGAGCCTGTTAGCGGCAATTCCATTAGGCATTCCTAATTTCCTATCATTTTATTATCTACTAAAAGCCCTTGATGCTTATCAGAACAATGGCGCTTTTGTATTACCCATCTATAATATTGGTGTCATTGTAGGATCGGCCTTGGTCGCTTTTATTTTCTTTCAAGAGAAATTTACTTTGCTCAATAAAATCGGCTTACTGTTGGCGGTCATCGCCATTGGATTGATTTCGTATCAGGGTTTGTTTTAAGCCAATTTAAAATAAAAATTCATTAAGTAGCGATTAGTAAATAGTGATTGGTGAATAGCCCCCTGTCTCGGTAGTTTTTCAAATTGCTAGTTATCAGTTGTTTGCGATAAATAAAAACGATGCTTAAATTTTAATGATTACTTAACAAAACTTAGCCATAAATAGAAAATGAAAAAAAGTAATTTACTATTCTTGTTCCTGCTTGTGACAAACACAGTGTTGGCACAACTGAATAATCCTCCTGCGTTGAATGCCATAACAATACAGGATTTGAAAAAAGATTTATATGCCTTTGCAGATGCCCATTTTAATGGTCGTTCTGCTGGAACGTTAGACGAACTAAAGGCTTCTATGTGGTTGGCTGATCAATACAGGGCAATTGGACTAAAACCAGCAGGGGATGATGGTACCTACTTTCAGTACTTTACCTTATGGCGAAATCATATAGCAGATAATGCTAGTGTCGTGATTAATAATACAACCTTCTCGCTTTGGAAAGACGTTGCTGTGGCACAGATGGCTAATATTTCGTTAAATGCACCTATTGTATATTTAGGAAATGCCCTTGATATTGATACGAGTAAAATAGATGTAAAAGGCAAAGTAATAGCCATTGAGGCTAATGCGAAAGGCATTAATTTGAATGTATCGTTACCAACTTGGCGATACAACCGATATGTTTTCACGAAGTATGGCTTGCCTTTGATAAAAAAAGGAGCAATTGCCATCATTTTTATTGCAGACGATGTAGCTGAAAACGCTTGGGAAGATGCCGCTGAAAACTTTAAAAGAGGTACTTATGACATAGATGGGGGCGTGAATGAAAATGTTACCACTACCGTGCCTGTTTTGTGGTTCCATGCTAGTGCGAAAGCATTATTACAACAAAATACTGCTACGATTAAAGCCAACTTGATAGTGGCTAAATATCCCTATCCCTCTGTCAATGTAGTTGGCAAAATTGATGGAACAGATGCTAAATTAAAAGCAGAGTACCTGTTATATAGTGGGCATACCGATGCACATGGCATTAGAAATGAAATCAAAAATGATTCTATTTATTATGGTGCTGATGATAATGGCAGTGTAGATGTAGCGATGCTTGCCAATGCCAGAGCATTTATTAAAAAGCCAGCCAAACGTTCAGTGATTTTTGTGATTCATGGGGCAGAAGAAAGGGGTTTATTAGGGTCGAGGTATTTTTCGTCACACCCTACTGTTCCTATCAAAAACATTGTAGCGGTATTGAATGGAGATATGATTGGTAGAAATACTACTGATAGTGCCGCCATTTTAGGCATGAAACCTCCTCACAGAAATTCCCTTGATTTGGTAACGATGGCACTTGACGCTAATAATGAAGGCCCTAAGTTTAAATTAGATGATACTTGGGACGACGTATCGCACATAGAAGGTTGGTATTTTAGGAGTGACCATCTACCGTATGCAAGGCTAGGCATTCCTGCTATCATGTACACCAGTCTTTTGCATCCCGACTATCATACGCCACAAGATAATGCCGAGAGCATCAACTATCCAAAGCTTAAAAAAATGGCTGATTGGATGTACAGAACAGGGTGGAAGGTAGCCAATGCAACCAACAGACCAGCCACGGATAAGGGGTTTAAATTAGAGAGATAAGATTACTCATGGCATGACGCTGTTAGTATTACCAACGTTGCCGAGTGACTGGTAGTCATGCAATGAGTGAATGGACATCAGTAAAATGGAAGAAAATAACAAAAGATATATTGAGTCAAAGGAAGTTAGATGGACATACAAACATGAATATCTCGTTCATTGTCCAAAGTGTTTGCATGAAGCGTTAGTGATAGGTCGATTTACTAATAGGAGTAAATTGATTTGCAGTAGCTGTAAATTTACTGAAGATGCGAAAGAGCTTGTGAGATACAATGCTATAGTAAAACGAAATTGTGATAATTGTGGGAAGTCAATAGATATTACTATTCCGAATAATAAAGAAAAAGTAGAAGAATTGACCATCCCTTGTCAACATTGTGGAATAGTGCGAACTTATAAACCACGAAATGATGATTATAGATTATTTTATAAAAACTCATTAGAAGGAGATCCAGTTTTTAACCTTCCTTTATGGTTTCAGTGTGAGATAAGAGGGAACTTATTTTGGGCTTATAATAGAGAGCACCTGTTAGAGATAAAAAACTACGTTGCATCAAAATTAAGAGAAAGACAAAACATGACACATACTACAATGGTAGAACGCCTTCCTAATTTCATTAAAGATGCCAAAAATAGAGATACCATCCTTAAAGCAATTGATAAGTTATTGAAAAAATAGTGAACCCTATAATTGAATCTCGCTCCTCGAAGTCTCTGACTTCGTGGTACAGATAAATGACAATCTATGATTGTCCGTGCTATTTTTAGGAGAAAACAACGAGGTAACGAGGGCGATATGTTGACTTTTTGGATAAAAAAGATGGATTTTATATTGATAAACTTACCAAGAATCCGATGAGAAAGTTATTTCCCCTTATTATGATACTTATATCATGCAATATTTATTGTCAAAGTACAATAACGAATATAACTAAATCAGATACTTTTTATATTCATAAAATAAAAAAGTACAAAACGATTAGCATCATTCATGCGAAAAATAATATAGATGAGATTTTCAAAATTGTATATAGACATTCAAGCGGTGGTCAAAATATAAAAAAAGGTATGAAATATTATTTGGAAATAAGTACAGTTGTATTTGAGATGGATGGGAAAAATATAGGATATACACCAAATAGAATAATGTGTTCAGAATACGGGAAAAGGCTAAAAATCTGTACTGAACCCGAGAATGGAATTACTGAAATTTATGATTTGATTAAAATCTCAATTTGTCCGTAGTGTCATACTTTACCGTTGCTCCTCGAAGTCTCTGACTTCGTAGTACAGATAAACGACAATCTATGATTGTCCGAGCTATTTTAGAAGAATGCAACGAGGTCGATATGTTGACTTTTTCGATTAACATCCTTTTTATCTATACTTCGAGATGTCCTTCGGAACATCTCGAAGAGCAAGAATGGAGCTATTGGGGATTTTATATATTTGCAACGCATTATGGGTGCAGGCTATAACAGAGAAATAATGATTAAAGCGTTTGATGATAGTGATAATAAATAGTTGTTAACTTATGAAAATAATAATTATGCTTTCAAGTATTCTCATGTTTAGTTGTACAGAAGAACGCTTTTACAGAGAATACATTTCTAAAAATAAGGTGTATGCATTTACATTTAATGATGACTCAACATTTAGATACAATTATTATAGATTACATGAATATGAATATTCAAATGGAAAATGGTATCAAAAGAATAAAAAAGAAATAGTATTAAATAGCTTTTTGAAAGGGAATTTGCTAAAGTTAGAAACTGAGAAATATACCACAACAAAAGAGGTTATTAATGAGATGTTTTTTGATTTCAGGTTTAATAAAATTAAAGCAGAAGATTGCGAGTGTACTATCTACTTGAATGATAAGCTATATACCACAAAACGATGTGATTCTCTTTCAGTAATCCAAGAAAAATTGCCTATTCAAAGTATTCAACTATACATATTTAAAGTCAATTATACGGATTCATATCGCTATTCTTTAAAACCACTTAAATCAGCCACTTTTTATCCTTTTAATGTGCAATCAAACTTTATTAAATTTCATATAGATGTAGAAGATTCATATTTTTCCTATAGAGCTTTTAACGATATTATTATTAACCTTAAAAGGAATAAGATTTATTATTTAAATGATAAGAATAATAAAATTACGCTCTATAAAAATAATCCTGCTCTTCGAGATGTTACCAAGGATGTCTCGAAGTCCAGATAAAAAGGAAATTAATCTTATGTAATTATTTATTGAATGACATTCGATTAAAGGATTTATGCCCGCTCTTCTAGATGTTCCAAAGGACATCTAGAAGCACCGATAACAAGAATATTAATCCTATAAAATAATAAATAGGATGCTTAAACTCTGAATAGTTGCTGTATAAAGTCTTTTTTTCGTTTTTTGCCGTTGTTGGTGTTTTTTTTCACCAACAACCAGTGCGACAACAACCCTTGCTCCTCGAAGTCTCTGACTTCGTGGTACAGATAAAAGACAATCTATGATTGTCCGTGCTATTTATTAGAAGAATGCAACGAGGTCGATATGTTGCTTTTTTGGATTAACATCCGTTGCTCCTCGAAGTCTCTGACTTCGTGGTACAGATAAAAGACAATCTATGATTGCCCAAGCTATTTATTAGAAGAATGCAACGAGGTCGATATTTTGATTTTTTTTGGATTAACATCCTTTTTATCTATACTTCGAGATGCCCTTCGGAACATCTCGAAGAGCGAAAAGTATATAATTATAATCATCATTACAAACCTTAATCTAAGAATATAAAAATGAATAAATTATCAATAACACTTATTTTGTTCTTAATTTCAATTGGTAATCTTTATAGTCAAGAAAGAATGATTAAAGGTCGTGTCATTGCTGAAAATTTAGAAATTTTGCCATTTGCTTCAATTATGGTTAATGATACAATTGAAGTTGGCAAACCCGATGTAAATGGATATTTTCAAATAAATGTTCCTGTTTCAGAACAAAAAATTATTTTTATTTGCGTTGGATTTGAGGTAACACATTTAAGTCTTGATGAAAAATGTAACGAGGTCGAAGTTATTATGATGGACGCTGTTACATATGATTTTATAACTCTCAAAAGAGTGGATAAATTGCGAAAGAAAAGATTTAATAACCTATCAAAACTACATAAAGAAGCATTTAAGAAAGGTATTTTTAAAACAGATAAGGCTTGTTATAAACAAGAATTTATACCATATTACAAGAAGAAATAAAAAACTACAATCAAAAAAAGCCCCAGCCCTTGCTCCTCGAAGTTTCCAACTTCGTGGTATAATAAAAAAGCAGTCTGAGACTGCAAATATCTATCTAGTCGTAGGCTATCCTACGACTCCAAATACAAAAGAGCGTTTCGCTCAAAGTTATGAGAGAATAAGTATTTTATTTCTTTTTCAAAGTCATTAAATCGTAAGGCATAAAATTATAGTGTTTGGAGTATATAATAGTTTTTGATGCTGATGTTTATGTATTATTTTAAATCTCAAAAAGCTTATCATATCTGGGTATTGTAAAATAATAAATTACAATAAACCTGACTATTAAATATTATCTATTTGTGCTTATAAGTAACTGTAAATAATTAATTAATGTAAGTTGCGTAGTATTATAAAAAGTAAAACCTTTCAATATTGGCTTAAATTTGGTTTGCCAACTCAATTTATCCTCAATGAAAGATTTTACGATTGCAATTTATTGTTTTATAG
>NZ_JAYFUL010000049.1:0-39685 GCF_034928825.1 Arcicella aquatica
AGAAACATCAATCAAGGATTTTTGAAAATCTGGGAAGAGCTTTTGAATATATTTACTCGGTGGATTCAAATACAACTATCTCATTATCAATATTTAATAAAAAACATCGGGTAGAGTAGACTAATCCATTTATACTAAACATAAAAACGCTGATTACCCAACTTATTAATAGTAAAAAGGTAATCATAGAGAAAACTTTTTTCACTAAGGAGGCTATAATTAAATTATACATATCAGACAATTACATATTTGGTTTCTATTACTTTATACGTAATTAATCGTTAAAAGGTAACATTTATTAAGCATTTTCATTAATTAAATTTTGATGCCACAAATAAAAGGCAAAATTCCCTTTTAAAAGGTCAAAAATGTAGAAAAATATCTACATTTTTATACAGGTTATAATGGCATTATAATATTAGCAGATTAGTAACATCAAAATAATACAACAATGAAATATACCCTAAAACATAAATTAAAAGAATATAGTAGTTTTGCAGGAGAAGTTTTTGGTGAATTTTCAAATGATAATGCTACCAAACTGAGTGCCTCTTTATCTTATTATACTATTTTTTCGCTTGCTCCGATGCTTATTATTGTGATTTCAGTAGCGGGTATTTTTTTTGGTAAAGATGCCATACGAGGCGAGCTTTTTGGGCAAATAAATCAACTAATTGGTAATTCAGCAGCTAAACAAGTACAAGAACTGTTAAAAAATGCAGAAAAGTCGAACCAGTCGGGTTTTGCTGCCATTATTGGTTTTGTCACACTTTTACTAGGAGCAACAGGGGTTTTTGCAGAAATTCAAGATTCTATCAATTATATCTGGTCGTTGAAGGCCAAACCTAAAAATAGTTGGGTAAAATATCTTATCAACCGTTTTTTATCTTTTTCACTCATCATCACGCTTGGTTTCCTTTTATTGATTTCTTTAACAATCAATGCCCTGTTAGGACTATTCGACACACAACTTCAGCGGTATTTTGAGAGTAGCTTTACTGTATTCCTTTTCAGCTTGATAAATATTATAGTCATTTGGGGAATCATTACCCTCCTCTTTGGCGTAATAATTAAAGTACTACCCGACGGTAAAATCTCGTGGAAAGATACGCTGATTGGCGCAAGTCTTACTTCCTTGCTATTTATGGGAGGCAAATTTTTAATTGGTGTTTATCTCGGACAATCGGGGGTTACTTCCACATTCGGGGCGGCTGGCTCAATTGTTTTAATTCTCTTATGGGTATACTACTCATCTATTATACTATACTTTGGGGCAGAATTCACCAAAGTCTATACTCGCCGTTATGGCACGCCAATAGAGCCTAATAGCAATGCCGTATTTATCATAAAAAAAGAACTTGAAGTAAAACGCCCAGTAACTAACTAACAAACTAATCTTAAAAATTATGGAAGCAGTTTCATTAAATCCTATAAAAATAAAATCATTACAAGTATTCAATTTTATCTTCTTTATTGTAATGGTAATCATGAATGGTTTAGCGAATGCTTTACCACTCAATGACAAAACGACCAAGCAATTGTCAGATCAATATCCTAATTTGTTTGTGCCTGCTGGTATTACTTTTTCTATCTGGGGAGTAATCTATTTTCTATTATTGCTGTTTTGCTTTGTGCAATCAAAAAGCCTTTTTCAGAGAAAGCCTGATCCAACCATCGGTTTCGTGGTGGATGAAATCGGTTTTTGGTTTATCATCAATGCTATCCTGAATTCGCTATGGATTTTAGCTTGGCATTATGAGTTTTTGTTCGTATCAATGGTTATTATGATTGGGATTCTGGTTACATTACTCAAAATCAATTACCATATAAAAGCAACTCAGTCGTATCTTAGAAGTTCTACGAGGTTTATCATAAAAGCATCGTTTGGCATATACCTAGGCTGGATTTGTATTGTTACAATCGCCAATGCTACGGCTTGTTTAGTAGGATTTGGATGGACAGAAGGCTACATCCTTGGGCAGTCATGGGCAAGTATCATGATCCTAGCCGGAAGCTTTATTACGTTCTTATTGGTCATTAATTTAAGGAATAGTTATGTAGGATTCGCCGCCATTTGGGCCTTGTGTGGTATCATCCTAGCTCGTTATAATGATACCATATTCTATCAATACATTGTATTTAGTGCTATTTTGGGAATTGTAATCATCATCGCAAGTATCGTAATGGCTTCAACCATTCTATTGTTTTCTTCTAGGAAGAAACTTCCAGAACCACACAATCACAATACTACGATACCTGAGTGAAGGTAATCGTAAATTTTGTACCTTTTTCTAATTCTGAGTCAACCTCTACCCTCGCTTTATGAGATTGTATAATGTTGAGGGTAGCGGCCAAGCCCAAGCCAATACCATTATTTTTTGAAGTAAAATAAGGCTCAAAAAGTCGGTCAATATGTTCTTGACTAATGCCTACCCCGTTATCTTCAATCGTAACGATGGCAAATTTACTCCTTTGGGTAGCCTTAATTATCAAAATACCTTCTCCTTCTTTCATAGCCTCTACCGCATTAATAATAATGTTGAGGAGGGCTATTTGAATTTTGGCTTTATCAACATCAATCCAAATATCTGAAGAGTAATCGGTAATTAATTGAATATTCTTTAGGTTAATTCTATCTATTGCCTGTTCTATAGTACTATCTAAAATTTCTTGTAAAGTATATCTACTAAAGGTTACTTCAGACGGTCTGGAAGTATTCAATAATTCAGAAATCAAGTCATTGATTCGCTGGCTGTTTCTTCGTATAATATCAATAAAGAATTTGGCATCTTCGGCATCTTCCTCAAAATCAACTTCCATCTGTTCAATCGAAAGATTGATGTTGGTAAGTGGATTACGAACCTCATGAGCCAAAGTGCGAACTAAACGCCCCGTAGCTGCCATTTTTTGGTAGAGTAAAGAATCACGTTCATCTTTCTTTCTAGCTGTAATATCATGTATGATACCGAGGTAATATGGATTACCATCGCTATCTAACTGACGATTACAGTGAATAGAACATTGCTTTTTTTCTCCAAATTTAGTTTCCAACAGTACTTCAAAGTCGCTGATTTCCCCTTCTGATTCCAACTTATTAATAAATTGTCGACGGTCTGCTGCATGAACAAAAACAGAATAGCTTTTTAGTCGATAAAGCTCCTCTTCTGTATAACCAAAAAGTTCGGCTGTTGAAGGAGTAAAGTAATTGAAAGTCCCATCTAACCGAGCGGTAAAAATGGCCTCTTTTGTTTGATCGAAGATATTTCTATACTTACGCTCACTTTCACGGAGCGTCGAAAGCGTATTGGCTCTTTCTAGTGCATAACGGATGCACCTTTCTAGCTTGTCAGCGTCTAAATCGCTTTTCACCAAATAATCAAACGCACCGAGTGACATTGCCTCTACATCGATACGTTTATCACCTTTCCCTGTTAATAAAATAACAGGAGCTTTTAAGCCATGATCTGTACCCGCTTTTAGTAAATCTAGGCCTGTTTTAGACCCCAATAAAAAGTCGAAAAAGCATAAATCGTATTGCTTATTTTTGATTTTTTCTACTGCATTATCAAATGAAAAAGCCCAATCAATTTCAAATTGTTGAGTTTCAATATCACTTAGATAATCTTTTGTAAGCAAAAAATCATCTTCATCATCATCAACAAGTAATAATTTAATAATTGTAGTATTGTCTCTCATATGCTATTTTATCAACTTGGGAATTCAACAATTTCAAACCAATATTTCCCCATAGTACGAATTACCTCTATAAAACGCGTAAAAGTTACGGGCTTAGATATAAAGCAGTTCACACCTAAATCATAACTTTTGATGATATCTATGTCCGACTTAGAAGTAGTCAATACAATGATAGGTATACTGCGTAAATCAGGGTCAGATTTTATAATTTTAATGGCTTCTCTCCCATCTATCTTAGGCATGTTCAAATCTAAAAGGATAAGGTCTGGACGGGGGTTTTCAATCGGATTATTAAACTTGCCATTGTGTCTGAGGTAGTCGATTAATTCAACGCCATCTTCAACAGACTTTACTTGATTTATTACATTATAATCATTTAAAGCTTCTTGAGTCATTATTCTGTCATCCAGGTCATCATCTGCGATTAGAATAACTACACTTTTCTTTTGATTCATAATTTCTTATTTAAACTATCTGGGTCAGTAGGTAAAAATATTGTAAAGGTAGCCCCCTCGTCGGGTATACCATCAGCCATAATTAATCCTTGGTGGTTTTCTACAATCTTTCTACAAATTGCCAACCCTAGTCCTGTTCCATCAAATTCTGCCCTACCGTGTAACCGCTGAAAAATCACAAAAATCTTCTCAGCATATTCCTGCTCAAAACCTATCCCGTTATCTTTTACTGTAATTTTGCAATATTTCTTATTCTTGTAGTCTAAACCCAATCTGATTAATTCTCCTCTAGTAGCCTCTTTGGCATCTATATGTATTTCTGGAGTCTGGTTAGGTTTAACAAACTTCAATGCATTGCTGATTAAATTTTGAAACAATTGATGCATTTTAGTTACAGATGCCTCCAGAATCGGCATTTTAGTTACACACACCTGAGCATTGGTTTCATTAATTTTGATTTCTAAATCACTCAATACATTTTCAATCGTTTTATTGAGGTCTAAACGCTCAAAAGATACCATCTTTCTTGATAAACGAGAATATGATAAAAGGTTTTCCATCAAAACCTCCATTCGCTTAGCAGAATCAATCATTCTAGAAAGATAAAAACGTCCGTTCTCATCAAGCTGCTGGCTATATTTTTGATTAAGTCTATCGCCAAAAGCTGTAATCTTTCTAAGAGGTTCTTTTAAATCATGTGATGCTACATAAGCGAATTGCCCTAATTCTTGATTAGTTTGATTGAGCTCTTCTATTTTTCGTTCAAGCTCTTTTTCGTAAACTTTCAACTCTGTTACCTCAACAGTATTACCAATCAATTTTAGGGTATTTCCTGCTTCATCAATCGTTACCCAGCCTTTGGTATGTACATCTTTCTCTATACCATCCAAATCAACTATTTTATGCTCGAATGAATACGTTTCCTTATAAGCTATCGCATTGTGAAGGACATTTTTAACATTCTCTAAATCTTCGCTCGGTATTCGAGTGTAACAAAAATCTAGATTTAGCTTAGGAGGGAGTTTAGTAATATCACTTCCAGCATACAGTCGTTTTAATCCATCAGAAAACTGGATATCATCTTTTTGTACATTCCACTCATAGCTTCCGTAACTCATCATAGCTTCAGCCTCTTTGAATAAGTCTTTGCTTTTTCTAAGTTCATCATAAGCCTTGGATAATTCCTCTACCTTTGTTTCTAACTCTTGCTTAATTTTTGTTATTTCTGTAATATCATGCGAAGTACCAAGTACCCGAATTATTTCTCCTTTTTCATCTAAAAAGCATTTACCTCGCACTGCTATTTGCTTGATATTGCCTTTATTATCCCGCATTTCATGCTCATATTCATAGATTTCCTTTCTCTCATCTAAGGCATCCATAGTCACTTTGATAACCCTAGTGATATCTTTAGGAGAGATATGTTTTTGATAAAACCCATAAGGCATCAATGAGTCTTTAAAATCATTTTTGTCATACCCAAACATTTCATAAAGACCATCAGACCAAATCACAAAATTATCGCCTACCCACCATTCCCAGCTGCCATAGTTAAACAACTTCTCAGCATCATTTAATTGGTTTTGTACTTGTATTGTTTTATCAACAATTTTGTTCTGAACGGTAATATCATCTGCTAAGACCGTCAATACACTTGGCAGGTCGTCATCATCCTTTTCCGTTAAGGTAACTTTATTACTGACCGTAATTTTTTGCCCAGCTTGTGTTTTTATTTTCAACACAAGTGTTTGGCTGTCATTAATGGCAGCATCCTTAAAAGAATCTTTCAAAAATTGGAAAAAATGTTCCGCAGATATGAAATTTTGGATTGGAAATACCTCTGCATCATTAGAAAATAATTCTTTTGGAGAATAGCCTGAAACAATATTATTCCGAGTATTTAAGTAAATGGCCTTTTGGTCTGTTAAATCTAACAGGTATACAAAACTAGGTATTGCTTGCAAAAAGCCATTGAAAATATCCGATTGGCTATCAGTATCCGTTTTAAATACTTCTAACAAATATTTGGGTACGTCCATTAATTTATATGTATTTGGGGCATTATTAAACTAGAAATAATAGGAAGTGCTTATAACTCAAATACCTTCATTTTGTTATAAAGGGTTTTTCTATCAATCCCTAGAATCCTAGCAGCTTTACTTTTATTAAAGTTTACTTCTTTCAACACCTTCAATATCATATCATATTCGGCCTCGATGGCCGCTGATTTCAGCGAAGGTTTTGAAAATATCTCTGCTGGCGATGTAGTCTCTTGAATTTCATGAACAGGCTCAACTGAGGGTACAGGTGTTGCAATTGGTGTTGGATTGGTTTCGGTAAATAATAATTTAGCGTAATTTGAGATTTCAAAAGGAAGTGTTTTCGACTCAATCCATTCTCCGTCAGTTAACAATGTCGCTCTTTTTATTACA
This sequence comes from Arcicella aquatica, assembly GCF_034928825.1. Taxonomy (NCBI): domain Bacteria; kingdom Pseudomonadati; phylum Bacteroidota; class Cytophagia; order Cytophagales; family Flectobacillaceae; genus Arcicella; species Arcicella aquatica. The sequence goes on from NZ_JAYFUL010000049.1 coordinate 6,584, forward strand.
TTTCTCATTTCACGAAGATTGCCATACCATGCATAATTCATAAAATTATCAATTACATCGGCAGTAAACCCTTTTACCTTTTTTCCTAATTCTGCATTGGTTTGATCTAAGAAAAACTTGGCGAAAACCATAATATCCGCCTTACGGTCACGTAATGGCGGTACATCAATACTAAATTCGTTAAAACGGTGATATAGGTCTTCTCTGAATTTTCCTTTTTTCGATGCTTCAATCAATTTTTCGTTTGAAGCCACTAAAATTCTAACATCTAAAGGAATCTCTTTGGTCCCTCCAATTCGTTTCATCTTTCTTTCCTGCACTACCCTCAATAAAAGTACTTGTACTTCATAAGGTAAATTAGCTACTTCATCCAAAAAAATCGTTCCACCATTGGCCATTTCAAAGTGACCAATCTTCTGATTCAAAGCTCCAGTAAAAGCTCCTTTTTCATGACCGAACAATTCCGACCCTGCTAAGTCTTTAGAAATAGCCCCACAGTCCATTGCTACAAAAGGCTGGTTAGCTCTTTTGCTATGCAAATGTATTTCTTGGGCAATAGCTTCTTTTCCTGAACCGCTTTCTCCGTAAATCAATACACTGTAATTAGTAGGTGCTACCAATTCAATCTGGCGAATCAAGAATTTTGATTCAGCGCCATCTCCAAAAATATAATTGACAGGTTTACTTGGTTTCTTTTTTGAGGATGTACTTACAGTCCCCTCAGTTTCTTCTCCTAAATCTTGCATACTACCTTTTTCAGTTTCTACACTTTCTAAGGCTTTCTTGATTGTTAGCAAGATTTCATCAGGGAATAGTGGCTTTGTGATATAATCATAAGCCCCCATTTTCATCACATTTACTGCAACCTTTATATCTGAATAACCAGTAATAATCAATACAGGTACAAAGGGAAATTTCTCTTTGATTTTCAATAGTATCGTACTACCATCGGTATCGCCCAATCTAAAATCAGTCATGATTAAATCTGGTCTGAACTCCTGAAGTAAATTCAAACCTGTATTACCATCATGTGCAATTGCTACTTCATAATTATTTTTGGTCAAAAAACGACGAAGTAGTAAGCATATATCAATATCATCGTCAATTACTAAAATCCGTTGCATAGTTCTATTGTTGAGTAAAGAGACAAAAGGTAATCTTAAGAAAGCAAGTGTGTATGCTTCTTAATCATTACAATCTCTAGTTTATTATAGTTGTCTTCTTAGTTGTGCCGAAGAAATATTTAAATTTTCGCGATACTTAGCTACAGTTCTTCGCGCAATGTTGTACCCTTGTTGTGCCAATAATTCCATTAATTGAAAATCATTAAATGGATTTTTCTTATTCTCATTCGATATTAAATTAGCAATAGCCTGTTGAATCTCACGGTTTGAAACTTCACCTCCCGAATCCATACGTATTCCTTCAGAAAAGAGATCTTTTAAATTAATAATTCCAAAAGGTGTCTGAGCATATTTACCACTTGTCACCCTTGAAATTGTTGAGATATCCATACTGATTTGAGTGGCAACGTCTTTCAAAATCATTGGACGTAAACTACTAACATCGCCATTTTTAAAGAAATCTTTTTGAAGATAAACAATCGACTGCATCGTTTTGAGCATCGTCATTTCTCTTTGTTGTATCGCTTCAATAAGCCAGTTAGCAGAGCTTATTTTGTTACTGATATATTGATTTGCCGCTTTATCTTTGTTGGAGGTGATAGCATTGGCAAAATCTTGATTAATTTTTAACGAAGGTATTCTACTATTATTCAAGGCGATATCTATCTGAGTATCTCCATACATATTTGTTTCATACGTAATGATATAGTCTGGAATGATATTGTCTTTTACCGCAATAGAAGACGTCTCTCCATCAATCACAGGCTTGGCATTTAAAGCAGTAATTTGCGCTAAGGCAGCTTTCAATTCATCTGAACTTACTTCTCTTAAACGCATAATTTTTTCATAATTACGCACCGCTAGTTCGTCCATATTAAACGCCACAATATCAATTGCTAAAGATACCTCCTGTCCTCTATCTTTTTTATATTGAAGCTGTCTCATCAAGCACTCCTGTAAATCTGCTGAAGCGATTCCTACAGGCTCCATCATCCTCAATACCTTTAGTAATTGCTCTACATCAATGGGATCTACAAAGAGCCCGTTAGCAAAAGAAAAATCATCGGCAATTTCTTCTGATGTGTAAGTCAAGAATCCCTCGTCAGTTAAGGAATCAATGATATAATCTATTAAAACACTTTGCTTTTCATTCAAGGGTAAAAAATGAACTTGACTTTTTAATTCAGTACGCCAATCGGTATTTTGTGCGATGGGCAAGCTATACAGTTCATCGTCCTCACTATGATTATTTACTTTGGTCTTATAATCGGGAATATCATCATGAGCATACTCGTCCCAGTCGGCATAGTCGTTGTCTGGTTTACTAATATTTTGAAAATCATCTACTTCACCATCTTTATCAAAATCATCAGAAGAATCCTCAGCAGCTATAGCTCCTTCTTCTAACAATGGATTTTCTTCCAATTCATTTTTGATACGTTCTTCCAACTCAAGTGTTGATAATTGTAAAAAATTAAGCATTTGTATTTGCAAAGGCGTAATTTTGAAAGTCTGTCTCTGGCTCTGAGATAAATTCATCATGGTAATATAGTTTTAGGAGTGACGACTACCTATTTTCAATTAATGAGCCGTAAATTTGTTTTAATTTATTTTTTTATAAAAAGCTATAAATTAAAAAGACAATCTATTGATTTTTAGATAGTTAAATAAATATAAATATTAAATATAAATATTCTGAAAAAGTATAAAACTATTTGGGGAGTTGGTGGCTAGTGATACTTTTGCACAAGTTGTGCAAAATATTCCACAGTTTGTAGAAACACTTTTAATTTATTGAAAAATTAAAATAAACCGTTCATCATATTTCTATCTTCTATATAAAAATTGTTAAACAGCTTCAAAGTTATTTTTTAAAGTTTTTATAACTCTTTATTTTAAAATTTGTTATACCATAACAAATTGTTAATTATGCAAAGATCTCAGACCTTACAATTCATTATTGCTTCTTTTATAGGATTTGCCTTTATGCTGGGTGGTTTATCTTGGATTTCTTTCGAACAAATTTCTTTAAATAAAGAGTATGCCCAATTAGTTGAACATACTCAATCTGTACTATGGTTAAGTGAAGAGCTTATCTCATCTATGAAAGATGTTGAGACAGGTCAGCGAGGGTATATCATCAGTGGAAATGCTACTCACTTGGAGACTTATAGAGAAGGCAAAAAAAAGGTATTTGCAAGGTTAGATACCCTTAAATTATTAGTAGCTGATAATCCTGTGCAGTTAAGAAGTTTACGTAAAATTGAGGCGATGGTGAAAGAGAAAATAAAATATGTAGATTATAGTATTAATACTACCAGTGACAGTCAACCACTAGAATTGAATGTATTTGAAAAAGGAAGGGAGGCGATGGATAATCTGAGGGTATGGATTACTACTTTTCAAAGCAACGAAAAATCACTACTTGATACGAGGGTGCGTTCCAAAACTCACGGACAGTCGCTCTTGCCTATTTACCAAATTATGCTTGCAGTTGCCTCTTTCACACTGCTATTTATATCATTCTACTTAATCTATTCTGAACTTAAAAATCGTTTTAAGTTTCAACGTGCGCTGGAAAATAAAATTGAAGAACTCAATCGCTCCAATACTGAATTAGAACAATTTGCTTATGTGGCATCGCATGATTTGCAAGAACCACTCAGAAAAATCAGGGCTTTTTGCGATAAGTTATTGGTGAGACAAAAAATGTTCTTAAATGAAGATGGACAAGAAACGCTTGATAAAATTTCGGCATCGGCTACCCGAATGCAAATATTGATAGATGACTTATTGAATTTTTCGAGATTGGTAAGTCCTAAAAAACAGGAACTAGCCTACGTTAATCTAAATAACATCATAGAAGATGTCTTGAGTGATTTTTCAGAAGTAATAACTCAAAAAAATGCAAGTTTCTCAATTGCTAAATTGCCAGAAATAAAAGTTTATAGTTTTCAGATGAGACAGCTTTTTTTAAACATTATTAGCAATTCATTAAAATATACAAAAGAAGGAGTTTTGCCTAGAATAAATATTGAATATTCTACTGTACAAGGTAATAGCATTGCGCAACTTTCTAGCGTACATGAAGACCGTTTTTTCCATAAAATTACAGTACAGGATAACGGAATTGGTTTTGAAGAGGAATATTGTGAGAAAATTTTCGTAATTTTCCAGCGTTTACATAACCGCAATGCCTATCAAGGTACTGGTGTTGGCTTAGCTATTTGCAGAAGAGTGATGAATAATCACAACGGCTTTATTTTTGCCGAAGGCAAATCGTATGATGGAGCAACATTTAGTATCTATTTCCCAATTACTGCTTAATAACTTGATGAAATGAAAAAAAGATATGAAATCTTAATTGCTGACGATGATGATGATGATAAGTTTTTAGTAAAATCGGCCTTTGATGATTGTGCATCACATATTCCTATTCAATTCGTTGAAAATGGTATCGAAGTACTAGAATATTTGAAAAATGAGGGACAATTTGCTGATAAACTTACATTCGCTAGGCCATCAATTCTTATTTTAGATTTGAATATGCCTAAGAAAGATGGTCGAGAGACACTCAAAGAAATAAAAACAAATCCATTACTAAAAAACATACCTGTAATAGTATTAACAACCTCTAAAGCCCAAGAAGATATTAATCTTTGCTATTCTTATGGTGCTAATGCTTACATAGTTAAACCTAATTCGTTTACAGAGCTCACTGACATTATTACAGTCATAACAAAGTTTTGGCTAGAAATCGTGACACTCCCTCCTGTTATCGGCTAAACAGTTTTTCTTACGTGGTGTTGATTCTTTTTTATAGGTACGTTATCTATTGATATTGTTGTTAACACAGGCTCAGGCTTTTCGCTGGTAGCATCTTTTACCCACATCAGTGCTTTTTCTACCAAACCTCTTCGAGGCTTTGATGGATTTTCTATGGCTGTATGGGCTGGAGCAACTTTTTCTTTAATCCAAGAGACAGATTCTTCCACCAAATTACCTTTGTGGTTGGCAACGTAATTGCTCAATAGATTCTTGGCAAAAAAAGGAACTACTAGGCGAGTAATCCATGATGCTCGTCGTAAAATTAAGTTTCTCAAGATGGCATCAACGCCTAAATTGAGCCCAAAATTTACTAATACATTATTTCGACCACTCTGAACAAACAATTGTTGAGATGCCCCTGCAATCTGACGAACTGGATTTATTTCAGCTTTAAGGTCTTCGAAATCTTTACTAAGTTTAGCTTTGGAAACCACTATTTGGTTTTCAAGGCGTAGCTTTTCCGCTTTATATTGATTAATGTTTTGTATTTTCATCTCCGCTAGAAAATTTCTTTAAAAAAGAATTGATTAAAGGCACTTTTATATATTTATCTTTCAAAAGCCAAAGTAAAATAGCAATTATAACATACAACATTCCGACGTATAGGAATCCAAGAGCAAAACTATTGAAGTGTTGCCCAATAAAAAACGCCAGAGAAACGCTCATAAACAACAATGCAATCATACCAATAACAATAAAAATCAAAGCCGTAGCAGCACTAGTGATGCCGTCTGCCGCTTTATAAGAAGCGTTCAACACACCTAATTCCCACTGTGCCTCAATATATTCTTTAGCGTGTTCGAAGACGTCTTCAGAAGTATCTTTAACTTGTTCAAAAACAGTCATAATTTTATTGAGTAAAACTTGATTAGCGATAATAATTGACAAGTAATGCCAAAGCATTACAACACCACCTAAATAAGTTCGAGCTGACCAAAGGAATTACCAAAGGTATTTTTTGGTCAGCTCATTCCCTTCTAAGCTCCTGCTACATCTCTTTGTGCCGACTTAACAGTGCTAACAGTATTATCTGCTATTTGCTCAAATTCGTCTTTGGCTTTGTTCTTCCAACTTTTAGCTCTGCTTTCAGCATCCTCAACTAGGGCTTTCGCTTGATTACCCCTTTCCTGAACCATACTTAATAATTCATCTGCCCAATTGTTAGCATTTTTCTTTACAATCTTTCTTAAATCAGAACCTTTTTCAGGAGCGAATATTAACCCTATTGCTGCACCAACCGCTGCGGCTGCCGCAATTCCAACAATAATTTTTGCGTTGTTTGACATGATAAAAATTGTTTTAGTGTGAATCTTTAATATCTTCGTCTAATAGATTGAATAAACCTATCAAAACGTCATTCCTATTTCTCATCTTAAAATTTCCATACCTCAAACAATTACCTATTTTTTGGATAGTTTTGAGGTGCACTATCCTCAAATTGTGGAATTTATCTTTTTACTTTAATAATCTTTATATTACACTGGCATGATTTTTTATTGATGTTCTTCATATATGTAAAACTTAAAAAGTTCAACATAAATCTTATGCTGTTTCCTATAACCATTAGTGTTTAAAAGGCTGACAAGACTAAAATTTGGACTGCCAAATGCCATGAAAAATGTAGCTTTAATTATCGATGATGAAAAAGACACCTGCCTTTTATTAAAACATTTTCTTAAAAGAAAAGGTATTTCATCATTTTATGCTCTGACGCTCCAAGAAGGAATTGGAAAAGCTTTGGAGGTAAAACCTAACTGGTTGTTCTTAGACAACAATTTGCCAGATGGGTATGGAATTGACCGTGTAAAAGAGATAAAATCTATTTCACCCGATTCTAAAATTATAATGATTAGTGCAATGGGGAATTTATATGAAATTGCTACCAGTGTAGGTGCTGATTTATTTATAGAAAAGCCTCTGGATTTCACTAAAATTGAGAAATCACTTACTTTGTAAAACACATAATTCGCTATAATTGGCACAGGATATTTCCTTATTGGCAATGATACGCTACTACTTATTTAATCTCTAAACCTTAATACCTTTATTTCCACAAACCCAAAGGGTAAGCAATTTTACTTTTGGCCGTAATTAAGCTTACAGTTTGTGAAGATAAATCTCCTATCAACAATAGGTCATTTTCTGTCTGATATCCGTCCGAAGTTGCCAATTGTAACTGTATTTTATCAACCAAAATATTTGGTAATTCACTTTGGCTATCCATACACTGGCATGGTTTATCTTGCTTTATTTTATTAAGTTCCTGCAAAAGTTCCTTAGTATCTCCCGCTTTTTGTTCTTTGCCCCAGCCTATCATTTTGTTCATCCAAGTATTGTATATCGGTCTGAAAGGCTCAAATTCAAAGACTAAATCAGGATATTTCCTTAATAATTCTGCGCCGTTTTTATACAACTGTATATGCCCAGAATCGATAAAACCCACAAAATTACCGCCCCATGTAAGACCAAATGCTTCTGTTAGGCTATCTAAAGGGCGATAAAAAACTAAGTTATTCGACATTCTTCCTCGGCGATTATAAATCGCAAAATCTGCCGCTAAACCGAAATTATGCATTGAAACTGGTGTAGCCGTTTTGTTCTTTCCTAAATAATGTAATTGACGGCTCGTAGAACGTAAATCTGAAACTACTTTGATAGAGCGATATTTCCGTTTCATGATAGACAATACAGAATCTCTTTTCCCAAGAAAAGTTTTACGCTCATCACCAAGCATATTTTCCCATCGATTGTATAAATAACTTGGCTGTTTGACTAATGCCCATAGATAGGCTTGTTCTTGCCAAGTAATATTTAAGTCAGGAAAACCAGTAATATTGATAATTTCCGAATCTTCTGCATCATCCCCTGCCTGTAACGCTGTTGCCTGAATATTACCCAAAGTATCCACAAAAGCGACATAAATATTCCTCGCTTTTAGATTTTGTTTCAGCAAAGTATCTGCTAAATAGAATGGCTGTGTAAGGGTGTATACCTTCAACTCATTCACATACTGTGTTGTATCACAAGTTAAATCCTGCCAAGAATCATCTTTAAATAAATTTGATGAGCTATCAATCAAATTACAAGCAAATAAGGTAACCGAGGCAATGAGTATTTTCAGAAAATTTCTTAAAAGTAAGGCAGATATGATCATAAAGTATTAAGGAATATTTATACCAAAATACAAGAAAATAGCCAATCAGGCAATTAATTCAAGCATTTAGTTTATCTCGCTGGGCTAAGTACAAGCCAGCTATCACTAACGACGTCCCGATATAAGTATAAGATGTGATAGGTTCATCCAAAATCAATGATGCATAAATAAACCCAAAAATCGGATTGAGGAAAAGCCAAAGTGAGGCTTTTATGGGGTCTATTTTGAGGAGATATAACCACAATTGTACTGCACCGATGGATACTGGAATGGCCAACCAAAGCACAGACATCGTAAATTTAAAGTCATATACATTCTGCGACCAGTCAGTAAAGAAATAAGTAATTGGTAATAGGAAAAACCCTCCTATTAATACTTGCCAAGCATTGATGGTAGATAATGACAGATGCCATGTTTGAGCGGAATAATAAACTGTCCCTACTGAATAGGCTATCATACTGGCTGAAAGAATGAGTAACCCCTCAACATCGGCAAAACTCTGTTGCAAAAGTGGGTAAGTAGCGATAGCGACCCCTGAAATACCCAATATTAAACCAAAAACCTCTGTTCTTTTTACGGAACGACCAAGCCAAAAAGCAGATAAAACACTAATAATAAGTGGATTTGTTGCCACAGCCAAACTTCCGATGCCTGCTGACACATGCTTGAGTGCTACAACAAAACATCCTAAATATACCGTAACATTCAAAAAACCATAAATGGCGATTTTTTTCCACTCTTGGGTATTTGGTAGAGGATTTTTCTTGACAATGTGGCTATAACCTAACATTAAAATGCCTGCCAAGAAAAACCTACAACTACCGATGACGAAAGGTTGGGCAGATAAAAGCCCAATTTTGGTGGCTGCTGATGCTGATGCCCAAAGCATTGCAAAAAGCAACCCTATAATAATATTTTTCATTCAATACGATTCTTATACTTCAATAAGCCATACTAGGCTAAATCAGTTTCAAATTTGAGCCTTTTTAGCGTAAAAGTGTGCCTTATTGATGCTAAAATCGTATATATAGGAATATTAATCCTGAATTTTATTTACTTTTTCTCTTCAATTACGTCTTTATAACTTACCAATTGTATTCCTTTTTTTAGTATAGCTGTCTTTACTTTTTCACTTGTAAAAATAGTGGTTACATCTTGGCGACCTTTGGCTACATCCTCATAACCGATATGGTATATAGCACGAAGTTCGTCATTATCAAGCCCAGGATGTTCCACAAACACGTAGGTTTTGCCATCTTCTAGTTTATCCAGCATGGCTATAAAGCCTTCAATCCTATCCTCAGTGCTTTTATTATTAAAGTCAAAACCAGTATAAGCCACATTAATATCCTTCATCGAATCTACATCTACCATCGTCAGCTTATACTCTTTTGCTACACGTCTTGCCATGTTTTTTACTTCCTGAGTAAAGCCCGTGCTACCCATGTGACCAGAAACGTGACTCAATCTTGGGATATATTTCAACGCCATCTCAATTTGAGCTCTTAATTCCTTTTCAATGTCCTCAAGCTTCCAATCATTATCCAATACCGCTTGTTTAGGGTAGTTATTGTTGTGGAAAAGCATTGGGTAAAAATATCCATCCTCATTTCGTAGGCTTTTTGCCTCAGTGAGGGGTCTCCATTTTACATTATCCCATTCGCTAGTAATGGCAAAATGTAGCCCTACATCTACAGTTTTATTTTCAGCCAGTAGTTTCACCGCTTCTGGAAACCATGGCGACGCCACAATCACTTCAATGGATGTTTCGATACCTTCTCTATAAGATTTTATCAATGCTTCGTTGCCTGAATGTGAATACCCCATATCATCCCCTCTGACGATTAACTTCGGCGCATTCGCTTTATTACTGAATAAAATGCCTTTAGAGATGCTTCTTTTTCGGTTGATGGTAAATATACTCTGGAAATCTACCGATACACTTTCGCTATCAAAACTACAAACGATGGTTTCTGTATGCGGACTTTCGATATAGCGTAACGTTAATACCAAGGTATTTTCATCTTTCCATGTATAGCTTCCCGCTACTTTGAAGGCTGGCAGTCCTACTCTATTCGCTTTTGCTCCTGCTACTAAATACGGTCCGAATTTGGTCGTTTCAGACAATTCCCATTTTCCCGCACCAAAAGGGATTTGATGAGTTGTTGAATCGGTTTTGAAGGCTACTTTACAAACACCATCGTTGAAATTAAATTGTATATTTTCAAAACTCCTATCGCCTGTAATCATCCCAAATGTTTTGCCCGAAATCTTCGCTTCTATACCAGAACTATTACTTTTATTAGGAATGGCTAATGCCAAAGAAGCCGATTTTTCTTTCAACTTAGCTAACATCGTAGGATTAGCTGGTAATTTTTTGGCTTTGAAAGCAGGTAAAAGGTATTTCCAGAGTAAATTAAATTCGCCTTGCATATCGGGTGCTTCGGCTGTAACAATGATTACGGCATCTTGCTCTGGCAAAACGATGATAAATTGTCCATTGGCGCCATCTCCTCTAAAACCATTGTTTCTACAACGCCACATTTGATAACAGTAGCCCTGTAGCCAATCGCTAGAATCTTTTTTGGCTTGTGTGGCATTAGGGTCCTGCATAATTTTCATGGTCGAAGCCTCCTCTACCCACGATGCTGGCAACACTTGTTTGCCTTTCCACATTCCTTTTTGTAGAAATAATTGACCAAATTTGGCCATATCCTCCGTTTTTAGGCGTAATCCCCAACCACCTGTATTGATACCTTTAGGGTCTACTTCCCAGTCTATCCCACTAATGCCTAAAGGGTCAAAAAGTCTTGGTTTTAGGTAATCAATCACTTTCTGCCCTGTTACTTTCTGTACAATAGCTGATAGCATATACGTAGCCGTTGAATTATACAAAAATTTAGACCCTGGTTTGTTGACAATAGGCGTACGTAGGAAAGCTTTTACCCAGTTTTCATTTTTGCCAGCAATTTCGCCTGTTGGGTCGGTTGCGTGTCCGACGCTCATGGTCAGTAAATCTTTTATTTTTAGCTCTGCTAGATATGGACTAATCTGTGTTGGTAAATCTTCTGGGAAAAAAGAGATTACTTTATCATCCACACTCAATTTTTTTTCTGTTACCGCAAAGCCTATAGCGGTAGCCGTAAAGCTTTTGCTGACCGAATACATCGTATGTTTTAAATCATTGGCATAAGGATTCCACCAAGATTCGGCCACAACTTTGCCATGACGAAGCATCATAAAACTATGAAACTCGTGTTTGCTCTTTGAAGCGGCATCGAGAAAATTAATAATGGCTTCAGAAGAAACACCTTCTGCTTCGGGCGTGCTTCTTGGAAGAACAACTGGCTTTTGAGCCAACAACTGAAAACTGACAAAAAGGAGAATAAATATTTTTCTCATTACCAAAGAGGATGATTAAGGATGAAAAGCTGATTGTTTTCAACAAATTAACAAAAACTAATCAATAAATAATCCTGTTCTGTATTAGGTTAACGCAGTTATTGCTATAAATTAACAAAAGTCATCTCGAATGTTAAAACCATAAAAAAAGCGGTCGAAATAAGTTTTCGACCGCTTTTTAATGATTGATTATCCCTTTCGAATTCCTACTGTTTGAGCGGAGCGAGTCGGTTCGCCGATGCGATTAGGAATTCTTGATTTTCTTTTGTTACTTTTCTTTTATCAAGAAAAGAAAAGTAAGGACAGTACAATAATAAATACTAAACTTTTAACACTGATTATTATAAATGAAAATTATGTTTCAACTTCTTTTCCCAATTACTTAGGGAACTTCATCTTATAATCTACTTTAATATTACCCTTGGTAATATTAGCAAGTTTGTTTTTCAACATTCTCTTTTTTACAGGACTTAAATGGTCAGTGAAAAGAATACCATCGATATGGTCGTATTCGTGTTGAATAATACGGGCAGCTAAGCCTTCAAATTCTTCGATATGCTCCTTAAAATCAACATCCAAGTATTTAATTTTAACAAATTCAGGACGATATACGTCTTCTCTGATATTTGGAATAGACAGACATCCTTCTTCAAAAGCCCATTCGTCACCATCCTCATCCAAGATTTCGGCATTGATAAATACTTTTTTGAAATCTACTAATGATGGATCTTTATCTCTTTCGTCTAAATCTTCTCCTTCATTAAAAGGGCGACCATCTACTACAAACATTCTGATGGCTAGACCAATCTGCGGAGCAGCCAAGCCTACACCAGAAGCATTGTACATGGTTTCAAACATATCTTCTGATAACTTCTTTACATCAATCGAGCCTTTTTCTATATCAACGGCAACTTTTCTAAGCACGGAATCACCGTAAGCAACTATAGGATAAATCATTTTCTGAGTTTTCTGAATGCGACTAAATACGTCGTTTTGTTATGTATGTGATTTGCATTTCCAAATCTTCCTGCAAAGTTACGGAAAAGGTTTATTTTTTCTTTCTTCGCTGCAAAGCTTCCTTGGTGGGAATAGTGTGTTTTTCTATTATTTGTTTCTTTTCCCCTGCCACACCCTCCGTTTTACGATGTCCCCAGATGCGTTCTTTAGCAATTTTGGTATTTTCTTCAAAGTTGATGATAGGAAAAGGATAGTCTTCGCCCAGATGAAACCCGTGAAAATCTTGTTCCAGATTCGTCATCTTCCATGGTTCATGGATGTATTCAACAGGGCATTTTTGTAATTCAGGAAGCCATTGCTTGATAAAAACGCCTTCGGAATCATGTTCTTGCGATTGTTTGATAGGGTTATACATTCGCACAGTATTAATACCCGTAACACCCGCCTGCATTTGAAATTGTGGATAATGTATGCCCGGTTCAAAATCTAAAAACAATCTTGCTAAATGTAATGCACCTTCTTTCCAATGATGAAATAATTGGTGTGTAAGCACCGAAACTAGCATGGCTCGCATCCTAAAATTTAGGTAACCAGTTTCGTGCAAACATCGCATACAAGCATCTACCAGTGGGAACCCCGTTCTGCCTTCTGCCCATGCCCTATAGTGTTCCTGATTTTCTGAAATAGATAATGTATCATAGCCACGATTCAGGTTCTCGAACTCCATACGGTCTTCCATCTCAAATTTTTGAATAAAATGACAGTGCCAGCGTAATCTCGACCCAAAATTATCTAATTGCCATTTCAAAGCTGGATTAACTTTAGATGTTTGTAATCCAGCCTGATATACTTGTCTGATAGAAATACAACCCCAAGCAATATAGGGCGAAAGTCGACTACAACCCTTGCGTGAAGCCAAAGGTTTAGAAAGCGATTTAGCATAGTTTTTAGCCCTGTCGCTCAGAAAAGAATTAAGATAACGGTGTGCAAAGCTTTCTCCACCCGGTTGTTGGGTTTTATTGAAGGCATAACCCTTAAAAATTATTTCTGGTGAAGAAATTTCTTGGAATTGGAAACTATTCAACGCTTCATTTTCTGAATACCAATGTGTAAAATTTGGCTTTTCAAGGGATTTGCTCATATATTTGTGCCAGTCTTTTACCCAATTTTCTCTATTCTTTTTCCCTCGTATTACTCCATTGCTCTGATATTCCAACCATTGAATATTATTATTCTTACAGAAAGCACTCACGGCTTTATCACGGTCGTAAGTAACTTTTAGTCCTGTTTCTTCATGAGAAAAAATCTTGTTGATAGGGATGTTTTGCTGTAAATTTTCCAGAAAAGGGATTACCTCTGAATAAATGATTTTGATAGAAATCTGTGGATTAATACCTTCCAATTGTTGATTTAAATCTTGTAGAGCCTCCCAAACAAATTGCCAATGTCTTGGTGAATAATGAGGATCTTGTATTATGGTAGGTTCAAAGCAATAGACCATCAGTAACGGTTTTTTATCCGCCAGAGCGACCGACAAAGCGGCATTATCTCGTAAACGTAAATCCCGTTTGAACCAAAGTATATTAATCACGATATTGGGTTTGAAGACATATTGAATACTGACTAAATCATAAAAGGCATATATTTGTTTAGGTAAGTGTAAAAATGGTCTTCTTTTGTAATAAATCGTATTTTACCCGCTGATTCACGCTGATTGTTTTCGCAGAACTACGGAGATTATTTTCCACTTTCTACTTAATCATTTCTTATTTTCAATGTCAAGTTTTATTAACATCCATACACATCATCCTTACATAGAACCAAAGACTATGAGTATCATCAACGCTCAAACAGCTTCTGGCTGGCTAGATTTATCTGAGGGGAATTTTTCAGTAGGTTTACATCCGTGGTACATAAAACAGGAAAATATAGACAAGGATTTTGAGGAATTAGCACAATTGGCAAAGCATCCCAATGTATTAGCCATAGGTGAATGTGGGCTAGATAGGTTAATTGATTTGAATATGAATATTCAAGAGGAGGTTTTTATTCGACAAATACATTTGGCTGAAACTTTACAGAAACCTGTGATTATCCATTGTGTAAAGGCTTTTTCAGAGTTAATCGCTTTAAAAAAAAGGCTGAAGCCCAAAGTTCCATTAATTGTTCATGGGTTTAATAACAATCCCCAGATTTGTGCTCAACTGGTTCAGCATCAATTTTATATTTCATTGGGAAGTGCCTTATTGAATTCTCAATCGAACGCTAGTAAAAACATTTCATCTATTCCAATTCAGCAGTTATTTTTAGAAACAGACGACAAAATTTGTTTTATTTCGACTATATTTGCCCATGCTTCAACCTATTTAACACAGCCTGTTGAAGTTTTACAAGAACAAATATTACAAAATTTCAAAAAAGTAGTAAGTGCCGATTCGAGCGTGGTATGAAAAAAAAAACAAGAGTTAAAAAGCCGGTTGAGAAAGTGATTAAAACAGGTATTCCTCACACACCACCATCCATCCACTACCAACCCATTAGTATGCAAAGAAACTTTTATAAAGCCCATCCGTGGCATGGTATCCAGATTGGAGACGGCATGCCGAAAGTAGTGACTGCTTTCATCGAAATTGTATCGACTGATACTGTAAAGTATGAAATCGACAAAGAGACAGGTTATTTGAAAATCGACCGTCCTCAAAAATTCTCTAACATCGTTCCTGCCTTGTATGGCTTCCTCCCGCAGACTTATTGTGGAGAAAACACGGCTCAGTTTGCTCGTGAGCAATCAGGAAAAGTGATTGAATCTGGCGATGGTGACCCATTAGATATTTTGGTGCTTTCTGAACGTACCATTACGCATGGAGATATCATCTGTCAGGCTATTCCAATCGGTGGAATCAGAATGATTGACAAAGGAGAAGCTGATGATAAAATTATTGCGGTATTAAAAGGCGATTCATTATATGGAAGCTGGACAGACATTTCTCAGTGTCCAAAACCAATTATTGATCGTTTGGTTCACTATTTCTTAACATATAAAAATATTCCAGGAGAAGAGCAAGTAGCTGTTGATATTGATGAGGTATATGGTGCAGAAGTTGCTCATCAAATTATCATTAAATCAAGAGAAGACTACCGTAACTTGGTAGGATAATACTTGATTTGAAAATTTGAGGATTTGAAAATTTGAAAATTGTAAATGCGAGGAAAGCCGATAACAATCAAACATCCATACTTTATAATTTTTTCAAATTTTCAAATCTCTAAATTTTCAAATTATAAAACCACTTCCCCGTACAAATCAAATTCTTCGGCACGATTTACTTTTACGTTCGCAAAATCGCCCAAACGTACATATTGACTAGCAGGAACTAATACTTCATTATCTACCTCTGGCGAATCAAATTGTGTTCTTCCGATAAAGTATCCTCCTTCTTTTCTATCAAATAATACTTTATAAGTATTCCCGATTCTGTTCTGGTTCAATTCCATCGAAATATCCTGTTGCAAAGCCATTATCTCATCAGCACGTTCTTGTTTCACTTCGGCAGGTACATCATCTTCAAAAGAATGTGAGTGTGTGTCGTCTTCATGTGAATAGGTAAATACGCCCAGACGGTCGAAACGCATTTTCTCTACAAACTGATATGTTTCTTCAAAATCAGCTTCTGTTTCACCTGGATGACCCGAAATCAACGTTGTTCTTAAAGCAATTTCAGGTACTTTATCACGAATAGCATTGATTAAATCTTCTGTTTTTTCACGGGTAATTCCTCTACGCATTCTCTTTAATACTTCCGAAGAACCACTTTGCAAAGGCATATCTAAATACTTACAAATATTTGGGTATTTAGCCATCGTATCCAATACATCCATCGGGAAACCTGCTGGGTAAGCATATTGTAAACGAATCCAATCAAGACCTTCAATATCTGCAAATTGCTCTAATAATTCAGAAAGATTACGCTTTTTGTAAATGTCTAATCCGTAGTAGGTTAAATCTTGGGCAATCAAAATCAATTCTTTTGTACCACGCTTTACCAATGATTTAGCTTCAATGACTAAGTCTTCGATAGAACGAGAAACGTGTCCTCCACGCATCAAAGGAATAGCACAGAAAGAACATGGGCGGTCGCAACCCTCGGCGATTTTCAGATAAGCATAGTGCGTTGGTGTAGTCAACAAACGCTCGCCAATTAATTCATGTTTATAGTCTGCTTTTAAGGTTTTTAGTAAACGAGGTAATTCATTGGTACCAAAAAAAGCATCCACCATAGGAATTTCAGCTTCTAATTCGTCTTTATAACGATGTGACAAGCAACCAGTTACGTATAATTTATCGATAATACCCGACTCTTTGGCATCAACATATCTTAAAATAGTATCAATAGATTCTTGTTTGGCATTATCAATAAATCCACAAGTATTTACAATTACAACATTGGCATCGTCTTTTTTAGACTCATGTGTAACATTCATGCCATTGCCTTTTAATTGCGTATAAATTACTTCTGAATCCACTAGGTTTTTACTACAACCCAGTGTTACTATATTTACTTTATTCTTACGTAATGTTTTAGTTTTCATTTCAACGAACCCAAATTCAGTGGGAAATTATGTGTGCTTTGGCACGGATTGTCTGTTAATAGCAAGGCTTTTATCTAAATAAGCGTCAGCCCTTTATTCAAAAGATGATACAAGATATATTTTTAGCCATTTTCTGAATTAGCCTGCAATTTACAACAAAATTTATCAGCATTAAGCTTTAAAGAGAGAGGTTCTAGCTTTTCTTTTGGTTTAGGAGCAATATGAAGAGTATTTAAGCTTTATATTTTGACAGTGAATCCATCTCTTTCGAAATCATCGTTCATTATTCTCCTTTATTTACAGTGAATATTCTAACTTTGTAGTTCGAAAAATTAAGCTAACTCGTTTCAGAATTGTTGATTTTACCTATTCTAAATCAATAATTATTCAAATTTTCAAATTAACCTTCATGGATTTCAATTTCAAACAATATCATATGCGTTCAATTAATGCCGCTTCGGCAGAGGAACGTGCAGCAATCAACCAAGAATTGAAAGATTTTTATGCTTCTTTGAACGAAGAAGACAAAAAGACATTTAATACGCAATTACAAACATTTATTGCAAGAGAAATGGGGCGATTGAAAACTGACTATGAGGCGATTAAGCAAGGAACGCAGAACTAGCTATGAGCTATGAGCTATGAGCTATGAGCTATGAGCTATGAGCTATGAGCTATGAGCTATGAGCTATGAGCTATGAGCGTTTAGACTCATGGATAAATTTCATTTTAATATCTTGCTATTTTAATAAAAAGCTAAAAATGAGCTGTGAGTGTTTCGCTTTGGGTTTTATTATAACCTATAGCTCTTTAAAAAAGCTCAAAGCTCACTGCTGATAGCTTAAAGCTAGAAATCATAACTAACCGAAACACCAGAAACATTAGCCTTTGAAGCAGGTGCTGCAAAACCTCTTAAAGAATCTGACGAACCAAAGTTAATTCTTTCATAACGAAGCTTAATCGTCAGCTTTTTAATTTTTGCACCAATTTCTACGGATGGTGATAGTTGTCTTTTTAAGTCTAGTTCCGCATTGGGCAAGTTAAGATTCTTTTCATCCAATTTCAATTTCGAGATAAGCGGATAGCTACCAGAAATCCTTAAAGTAAGTTTCACTTTAGATTTAGTAGCATAATTTAACTTAGCACCGAAAGATGGAGAGAGAAATTTGTATTTTTCTTCAACCAGCAAAGGACTAGCCTCTGTACCATAATCAGTTGAACGTCCCCATATCTTAGCTTCAAGTCCTAAAAAAGGCTCAATAGAAACATTAGAACTATCACGTAATTTAAAAGGAACTCCTAAGTCAACGTTGATAAAACCGCCACTATAGGCTGTTTTAGGGGAAGAAGAAACAAAACTACTACTTCCAAATTTATCAAAAACAGAAGTGAAAGCAAGTGGTGGTGATGTATTGATAATACTCTGGCCTATTGTTTTAAAAATAGTTGCCCCAAAGCTAACGTTTAATTTTTTACTTGGTTTAAGCTTTAATTCTATCCCTACTTCTCCGATTGTATTTTTTTCTAACCAATTTACATTTCTTATTGCACCAGTCGGTGTAATCGTGATAAACTTCAGGCTATCACCAGATTGGGCAGTAACACCCATAGATGAACCGCATATTATGAAGGTTAAAAGTATAAATCGTTTCATATAACAATGGCAATAATGAGATATAATTTTCTCAATTATATACAAACGCAAAATTAATTCTTAAATTGTTAAATCCACGACAATTTAAAATACTTTTCCCCTGATTTTTTCTTAAAAAAACTTAAAATATTTTATTTACCTGAAGAAATTTATAGGGTATCTTTGAAATATTATTTTCTATTCAACACTAATTTCCACAAATCTGTTTCAGCATATTCCTTAATGATTTTATTTCTATCTGCTAGTAATTTAGTGAGGTACTTTGTTAATATTGCTTTGTTGAAAATTTCACCCAATATCCCATAGGGGGATTCAAAGATGAAAACATCCATCATAATTACGTTTTCATCTTTTACCTCAAAAGAATGATTGTGAACAAATGATTTAAAAATACCTTTAAGCTGTTCGTCTCTAAAATGATTTGGATAACTAAATGCCGTTATAATTGATGTCAATTGTTGTTTGATACCAAAATGTTTTGCCTCCCAAGTGACAGTCTCTCCTAAATTAATAAGACCTGTCGTTGTTCCATCAATCGCATTTTCATTCGTATGAGCAGTAGAAATTTTGTGTAAATCTATACTCCTAGCTAAATCAAAACAGATTTCAATATCTGATTGAATGATGGTTTCTAATGTGATTTTTGGCATTTTATTTCAGTTATCTAGCTAACAATCTTTACTTATCAATTCCCGCTTCAATAACTGCTTGGACACTCGTTGGTACATTAGACAAAAAATCATAGCCCGTAAGGCGTTCTAATTCATCTACCGATGTTCTATATTTTTTCCAGTCGTCTGCTCCTATTGCATTCTGATTGGGCATATTTACAGCAATTACCCTAGTTTTAGCATTGATACGAGCCACATCTTTATCCCCAACAGGTAAAACCACAATTATTTTCCAGAGAGATGCTGGCACCAAGATGTTATTATTTTTACCAATTGCTTTGGCACTTCCGTTGCTACCAGTACCACCTTCACCTAAAGTTCCTGCTAAAATGTACAACTCATTTCCTTGGTCAATCAAAGTCCGAGTGTATTCTTCTAGATGTTTCCAGATTCCACGGTTATTCTCAGGTGCTTGTGGAACCATGTTCGTCATAAAAAAAGTCTCTTGGTTTTCCTCTGGACTTCCATCACGATCATCCGAAGGACATAAATGACCTCTATCAAATCCTGTATCCGAGTAGTCTCTTGGAGTTACTTGATACCATCCTGTTGGTAAAGTATTATCTGGTCGGAAATTATTTTGGCGAGCGGCATCGCCTTTCCAAGCTTTGCTTAAATGCCAAGAAACCCAATTAGCAATGTTTTTACTTTTATTATACGAGAGTGTGTAGGCATTTTTTGTCAATAAATAATTATTAGGGGATGACGTATTAGCCACTGCTTTTGAAGGGTTGCCCAATGCTGAATTATCATCACGAGTAGGCACCAAGGACACAGTTACCTCCACTTCTTTTGGTGCTGTAGTGGTAGTAACAGGTGGTGCTACAGTGGTTGGTTTAGTGCTATTTGAATAAGTAACAATGCTAATATCATCAATATTTAATCGATTCGCCGTGCCATCTGTTTTTCTGATTTCAATCCTACTTGGCTTGGTAAAATTTACTTCAAAAGATACTGATTTTAACTTCTTGTCTTTCGTCTTGATAGCCTTTCCCATTTTCATCCAAGTTTTGCCCGCATTGGTCGAAACCCAAAGCTCAAAACTTGCCTCCTCATCTGTGCTATAAACACCATACTTCAATTTCACAAGTTGAATGCCAGTTGGAATATCAAAGTTCATCGTCAATTTGGCATTCTCTTTCATTCTAACAGACTTCTCTCCGTTTTTCAAGTCGTTTTCGGCACTACCAATCATTGCATTATCCAAATTCCATTCACCAGCAGCAGTACTTATCACATCAGCTTCATAACGACCTTTTGAAGCCGTTTCAAACTTCTCTGGAAAGTCCTTTGCCGTTTTGGTGGTTGGCTCTTGTAGATGGCTATCAAAAGCATAAGATGTTGGTGTTGTGTAGGCTGTACACAAAGAAAGAACAATACTAATAGAAGTTAGTAAAAAGGATTTTCTGAACATTGTTTTTGAAGAATAAGCGTTGAAAAACAAAATAACTTGAATGAATTGAATATACCTAATCTAAAAAGAGCAAGAGTAATCCATACCCGTTGCTCTTTTTATGATTCGACTTATATACCTTAGATAAAAATAATCAAACAATCCCTAATTTAATAATTAAGTGGTCAATGTAAAATAAACATTGTTATAATGTTTATATAAACCACAACATATCAACACTTTAACACACTAGCTCATCACTCAAAACTCATCACTTAAATCACTGCTTGACGTACTCTAACTAATTTTTCTAATAATTCTTCTAGTTTATCCAAAGGCAACATATTTGCCCCATCAGATTTTGCAATAGCAGGATTCGGGTGTGTTTCAATAAAAATACCATCTGCTCCTACGGCAATAGCTGCTTTTGCAATGGTTTCAATCATTTTTGGCTGTCCACCCGTTACGCCAGTTGTTTGATTAGGTCTTTGCAATGAATGTGTACAATCCATCACTACAGGTACACCATGTACTTGCATTTCAGGGATATTGCGGTAGTCCACCACTAAATCACCATAGCCAAAAGAATTACCACGGTCTGTTAAAAATACCTGTGCTGAAGGATTTTCATGAAGGATTTTTTCAACGGCAAATTTCATAGAAATACCTGCCATAAATTGTCCTTTTTTGATATTTACTGCTTTGCCTGTACGTGCAGCAGCAGCCAATAAATCTGTCTGGCGACATAAAAAAGCTGGTATTTGCAAAACATCTACATACTTCGCAGCCATTTCAGCTTCTTGCGACTCATGAATATCAGTCACCGTTGGTAAGTCGTAATAATTACCAATTTCTTGTAAAATCTCTAAGGCTACAATATCACCAATGCCTGTAAAAGAATCTAATTTAGTACGATTTGCCTTGCGGTACGACCCTTTAAAAATATAGGGAATACCAAACTGGTCTGTGAGTCCTTTAATTTTTTCTGCAATTTCATAGGCTAAATCACGGCTTTCGATAGCACAACTTCCTGCCATTAAGAAAAAATTATTGGTTTCGGTATGTTTTAATTTTGGGATATTCATATTTTGAGATATTGTTATATATAATTTACTTCTGGGCTCAATTTGATACCAAATTTATCCACAATTGATTGCTGTACTTTTTCGGCAAGGGCTTTAATATCATTCCCATTTCCGCCACCATAATTTACTAAAACCAAAGCCTGACGAGCATGAACGCCAATTTGTCCATCTTTAAAGCCCTTCCAACCTGCTTGTTCTATCAACCACCCTGCTGGTACTTTTACAGTGGTTTCGTTAATTGGATAGCTTGGCAATGTCGGAAAATCTATCAATAGTTTTTGATATTGTGTCAGCGAAATTTCTGGGTTTTTAAAGAAACTTCCAGAATTACCAATTTCAGCAGGGTCTGGCAGTTTGCTTTTACGAATAGCTATTACGGCATTGCTGATAGCTTTGATAGACAGTTCAGTAATATTCATTTCCGCTAAAGTCTTTTGAATATCACCATAGGCTATTTTAAAAGTTGGCACTTTATTTAGCTTGAAAGTAACAGCCGTAATGACGTATTTACCTTTTAAAGTATGTTTAAAAACACTTTCGCGGTAACCAAACTGGCAATCGATTAAGTTAAACGTTTCAATTTCTAGTGTCTCTAAATTAAGGGCTTGCAATTCTTGAAAAACATCTTTTATTTCCACCCCATAAGCACCTATATTTTGCATAGGAGCCGCTCCTACCGTACCGGGAATCAAAGAAAGATTTTCAATGCCTGCATAATTATTTTCAACACAATACATCACAAATTGATGCCAAATCTCGCCAGCACCAGCGTGGATATGAATGTGGTTTTCGTCTTCAAAAACTTTTTCTATACCCTTCAAGGCAATTTTTACTACTAATCCTTCGTAATCTTTAGTCAGTAAAAGGTTACTACCTCCGCCTAAGAATAATTTATCAAGTTTCTTGAAATCAGGATTTTGAAGTATTTTTTTTAAATCCTCTACTGTACTTACTTCAACGAAATATTGTGCAGAAGCTTCCAGACCAAAAGTATTGAAGGGTTTTAAAGAAATATTTTGTTGAATATTCATGGGTTTTTATAAATCAAAAAATCAGTATTAACTCAGTACAATACAGCAAACAAAGTTACAATGAGTAAAGGGTATTTCAAGTTTTTGTCAAAAATTGTATCTTTGATGAATTCTTCTTTTCTAATACCACCAAAAGTCTATTTGAAAACCTCAATTTTATATGCAACGTTTCCTTTCAATTTGTTTATACATATTTTTAGTCATTCTAAGTGCTTGTTCTTCAAAGGTAGTTTCTAGCAAAGTGTCGTCCTCTGGCACTTCTAATTCAAAAACATCTCATAAAAAATTAGACAAAATTTATGAGGAGGATTTGTCGCAATATTTACCCAAGTATAAAAAACTAAACGAAGCTGGTGATACCTTAAGCGATGATAAAAATAAGTCAAAAAAGGCTTATTTAACAGAAGAACCCATGCACATCAACAAGAAACTGGATGCTATTTTAGATACTATCTCGGTTAGAAACAAAGGCGTACGCTATGCTAATGGTTTCCGTATTCAAATTTATGTGGGTAACGATAGAAAAGCGGCTGATGATGCCAAAATTTATACTTATCAAACTTACCCAGAGATATTCCCTTACCTTAGTTATCAACAACCCATTTATAAAGTAAAAATAGGCGATTTCCTCAATAGAATGGATGCTGAAAGATACTTTGTAAACATCAAAGAAAGCTATCCTTCAGCCATGATTTTGCCTGACAGAGTAGAAATTAAAAGAGGAATATTGGTAAAATAAAACAATTGTTAGCATTTTGGTTTGCCTATCCTAAGCTAGCTTTATTCAGTAAGAAAAATCATTTTATCGTTTTGATACATTAATATACCCTGCTAATTCTAAAAAATATTAGCAGGGTATTATTTATTCTGTAAATTTGAAAATTATTCATAAAACTGAACAGACAAAGCAACATAATTTTATTTAAAGTCTTTTCTATTTTTGTGTGAACACAATCTAAAATTGAAGAAAATCTATCTCTGTTTAAGATGAAATATTGCTTAATTTTTACGCTTACAGTTGTATGTTTTACCAAATCATTGGCTCAGTTCACTGATTATCAAGTGTTTTTTGGGAAATATTCAGAAGGTTTGGTTCTTCGGAAATGGGTGCAAAATGGTAATCTGATGTATCTGGGCATTAACCCTAATACATTAAAAACTAGTATTGTTAAAAATGTAGCTGTTCAACCCCTCCAATGGGATGAAATATTGCAAGACTATCAAAGGAGCAAATATATTCAAGCATGGAATTTTGAAAAAGGAAAGGATTATAGACTACAAGATGCTGGCATCGAAAAAAGTGATTCAACCCTCAATGGGTTTAGTTTGACTGTAGATTTATGCCCTTCTACCAAACCTCTTGCAAGAAGCTTTTTTACGAGTGTTATCAAAGGTTTTGAAGTTTCTGAACGCCCTGTGCCTATTACGATTACCGTAACGGGATTATGGATGAAAAGCCATCATGATGATTTAAAATGGTTGATAAGTCAGGAAACTGCTGGGAATTTAGAGATTACTTGGGTGAACCATAGCTTCAATCATCATTATGACCCAAAATTACCTTTAATCGATAATTTCTTACTTGAAAAAGGGACAGTCATTGCCAACGAAGTATTTTTAAATGAACAAGCGATGCTAATAAACGGTCTCGTTCCCTCCATATATTTTAGATTTCCGGGCTTGGTTTCCAGTAAGCCTATCTTTGACCAGATTCTTTTTTATGGACTATTGCCCCTCGGTAGTGACGCATGGCTTGCTAAAGGTCAGCTAATAAAACAGGGGAGTTTGGTATTAGTGCATGCAAATGGTAATGAGCCTCTGGGTTTATCTCTTTTTCTATCACTTCTGAAAAAAAATGAAGGCAATATCAAAAAGAAAAAATGGCAACTTTGGGATGTTTCCAATTTAATTTCTAAAGAATAAAAAGTGTTTTTTGTGGATATATTCACGAGAAACGCACATATAAAACAATCAAAATAAATTTATTATCCCCAAATCCAAATATTTAACTCATGTCAAAAATTAAAGTTGGTGTAGTCGGTACCGGTTTTATTGGACCCGCGCACATCGAAGCTCTTAGAAGACTTCCTAATGTGGAAGTAACTGCTCTTTGTGAAGTAAATATCGAATTAGCTACTGCCAAGGCCACACAATTAGGCATCGAACGTCCTTGTACATTTGAACAACTATTAGCAATGGAAGACATTGTTTGTGTTCATATCTGTACGCCAAACTTCTTACATTATTCGCAATCTAAAGCTGCTTTATTGGCAGGGAAACACGTTGTTTGTGAAAAGCCATTAGCCAAAGATTTACACGAAGCTGAGGAATTGGTGGCATTAGCTGCTGAAACAGGTTTAGTAAATGCGGTTCACTTCAATTTGCGTTATTATCCTTTGGTTCGCCAAATGAAAACAATGCGTGAAAAAGGTGATTTAGGTGAAGTATATTCAGTAATGGGTTCTTATTTACAAGACTGGTTATTTTACGAAACAGATTATAACTGGCGTTTAGAACCAGATAAGTCTGGAGATTCTCGTGCTATTGCTGATATTGGTTCGCATTTGATGGATATTATCGAGTATATCACTGGCTTAAAAACAGTTGAAGTAATGGCTGATTTTAATACCATCCACAAAACTCGTAAGAAACCATTGAAGCCAGTAGAAACGTATTCAGGTAAAATGCTTCAGCCAGAAGATTATGCTGATGTACCTATCACTACTGAAGACCACGCCAACGTATTATTACGTTTTGACAACGGAAATCGTGGTTCGGTAACGGTATCACAAGTTTCAGCGGGACGCAAAAACCAATTGAAATTAGAAATTTCTGGGGGCAAAAAAACATTTGCTTTCAATTCAGAAGCACCAAACGAACTTTGGATTGGTAACCGTGATGGCTACAACCAATCATTAATGCGTGACCCTTCTTTAGCTTATCCAGAAGCAAGTGCTTTGATGACTTTTCCGGGCGGACACAATGAGGGTTTCCCTGATACTTCTAAGCAATTATTCAAAGAAGTATATGCTGCCATTGCCGAAGGTAAACAACCAGAAAAACCAAATTATCCTACTTTTGCAGACGGTTACAGAGAACTATTAATCTGCGAAAGAATCCTTGATAGCCACAGAAGCCAAAGCTGGGTGAAGGTATAGCATTTAGTGAGTGAGTGATTGGTGATTTAGTGATTAACTGAATCACCAATCTTAATTTTACACCTTCAGATTATGAATAATAGCAATTATCTTCCTAAAGATGAATTTGCAGAACTCATCTTTGAACGCATAAAAGCATTTGGATTACGCTGCATGCCTTTGTGTGATAATTTATTTACAAAAACTGTTTCTGCTAGAAATATTGCCAAACAGCTTATTCGTAGTTCATCTTCATCAGTGGCAAATTATAGGGCTGTAAGAAGAGCTAGAAGTAAAAATGAGTTTTATGCTAAAATTAGCATTGTCATTGAAGAGCTTGATGAAAGTCTATTTTGGTTAGAATATGCAGTAGATGCTAAGTTTTATGAAGATCAAAGAGTTAGAAGTCTAATAAATGAAGGTTATGAAATTTTGAAAATACTCGCTAAGGCTAGAAAAACTGTTAGTGTAAATAGTAAATAAAATTCTGTTTTTAGGTTTTAATGACTTGCCGATTTTGTGTTTATTAATAATAATCACTCAATCACAACTCACTCAATCACTCAATAAACACATGAAAACAATCAAAGGACCAGCTATATTTTTAGCTCAATTTTTAGATAATACAGAACCTTTTAATACCCTTGATTCAATTACTTCTTGGGTAGCTGATTTGGGATACAAAGGTGTGCAGATTCCTACGTGGGATGCTCGTGCTATCGACCTTCAATTAGCAGCAGAGTCAAAAACTTATTGCGATGAACTAAAAGGAAAATTGGCTGATAAGGGTATCCAAATCACTGAACTTTCAACGCACTTACAAGGACAGCTAGTAGCAGTAAATCCTGCTTACGATGTAATGTTCGATGGGTTCGCTCCAGATTCAGTAAAAGGCAATCCGAAAGCTCGTACAGAATGGGCAGTTCAGCAATTGAAGTGGGCTGCAAAAGCGTCTCAAAACCTAGGTTTGAATGCGCATGCTACTTTCTCTGGTGCTTTGATGTGGCATACTGTATATCCTTGGCCACAACGTCCCGCTGGTTTGGTTGATCAAGGTTTTACGGAATTAGGAAACCGTTGGTTACCAATTTTGAATGCCTTCGACGAAGCAGGTGTTGACCTTTGCTACGAAATTCACCCAGGTGAAGATTTGCATGATGGTGTTACTTTTGAAATGTTCCTTGAAAAAGTAGGCAATCACAAACGTGCTAACTTGCTTTACGACCCATCTCACTTTGTATTGCAATGCTTGGATTATTTACAATACATTG
Organism: Arcicella aquatica; assembly: GCF_034928825.1. NCBI lineage: Bacteria > Pseudomonadati > Bacteroidota > Cytophagia > Cytophagales > Flectobacillaceae > Arcicella > Arcicella aquatica. Next base: position 33,881 of record NZ_JAYFUL010000049.1, read on the forward strand.
ATTTCTATCACGAAAGAATCAAGATGTTCCACGTAAAAGATGCTGAGTTTAATCCAACAGGAAAACAAGGTGTTTATGGTGGCTATCAGTCGTGGGTAAATCGTGCTGGTCGTTTCCGTTCTTTGGGCGATGGTCAGGTTGATTTTGGTTCTATTTTCTCTAAATTAACACAATACGGTTATGATGGCTGGGCAGTGTTAGAATGGGAATGTGCTATCAAAGACCCTGTTCAAGGTGCAACAGAAGGTGCTCCATTTATTGATTCACACATTATTCAGGCAACATCTAAAGTATTTGATGATTTTGCTGGTGGTGGTGCTGATGTGGAATTGAATAAGAAAATTTTGGGACTCTAATTCCTCTTTTCTATTAGCTGGCGACTTAAGTCGCCAGCTAATAGAAATTTATTTTGCCAATAAAAAATACACCTCAAAAACATTCATTATCCCATGACAGGAAATTTAATCTACATCTATGTCCATACTGTCTGGACAACAAAACACCGAGAACCCTGTTTACACAAATCTTTTCGGTACAAACTATTTGAGCATATCAGAAACCATGCTCATAATAAAAACATCCAACTTGAAATAATCAATGGAATGGAAGACCATTTACACTGCCTTTTCAAGATGAAATCGACTCAAACAGTAGCTGAAATAATCAAAGTTTTAAAAGGAGAATCTTCTAAATGGGTAAATGAATCTGGATTTGTGAACAATCATTTTCAATGGCAAGATGGCTATGGTGTATTTTCTGTTAGTCCACAAAATGTAGGAAAAGTAAAACGATATATTTTTAATCAAGAAAATCATCATAAGGTTAAAAATATAGATGATGAATTCTTTGAAATGATTAATTTGCTGGCAGAATAAATATATTTCATTTCTATTAGCTGGCGACTTCAGTCGCCAGTAAAAAGTTTAAATTCTATGAGACTTTTCCAATCCGAATCCGACATCGAAACCCTAATCGAAAAATTCAATACCTGTACCTTACCAGCAGATGCTTGGACGCATGAATCCCATCTAGCAATGGGCGTATGGTACTTGCGTCAATATAATCTTACACAGGCAATGTTATTAGTCCGTCAAAGGATTATTATATTCAATAGTTCGGTGGGTGGTCTCGTAAGTTTTGAAAGAGGCTATCACGAAACCCTTACTTGGTTTTGGCTCAAGACGGTAGATGCTTTCCTAGATAGATTCGGTAGAGATAAGTCATTAATAGAAACCTGTAATGCCTTTTTAAGTAGTGAGTATGCCCTCCGTGACAGGGCTTTGTTATTTTATCAAAAAGAAGAAGTATTATCCTTAGAAGCCAGAACATTTTTGGTAATGCCTACCAATACTTCCCTCCCTTTTTAATGATTAATTTTACTCCGCGAATAGTAATGAGTACATGAGCCCAAACAGCGCCCAATAGTCCAAAATGTTTTTTAAGCACATCGTAACGGTCTAACAAAGAACGTTTTAATTGCTTGTTAGAAATTCCTCCTACCAAATATTTGGCTACAACAGTATCTAAGTATTGTATCTTTTTAGCTCTTTTTAAACATTCTATTTCCCAGTCAACATCAGCACTGAGGTTATTTTCTAAATAAAATGGGGCTATGCTTCTACGGGCTATAAAAGCTTGATGACATACCAACATACCCAAATTCATATCTTGCCATTTGAGATTTTTAGGCAAACGATGAGGTGTAATCTCTGAGCGTAACCCTTGAATATTTCCATTCTCTTCTACAAAATAAGTATCACCATAAAATACATCAGCCTTCGTTTCTTCCAAAGCCTGCATAAAAGTTGAAACCACTTTGCTATCATTAATTTCATCTCCCGCATTCATAAACCATACAAAATCGCCAGAAGCTAATCGTAAGCCTTTGTTCATCGCATCGTATAAACCTTTATCAGGCTCAGACACCAAAAGATTTACTCTTTCGCTATAAGATTTTGCAATAGCCAAAGTAGCATCCTTAGATTTTCCGTCTATGATGATATACTCAAAATCTTGATTGGTTTGTGCTAAAATGCTTTCAATTGTCCTAGTTAGAAATTTTTCAGCATTATAAGTTATCGTGATAATACTTAGTTTCATTGTAATGATTCGTATAAAGCCTTGTATTGTTTGGCAACTACTTCTTCGGCATAATGCTCTACTACCTTTTGCCTTGCATTTTCGCAAATAGCAGGATAATCTGCTTGAAATAATGTCCAATAAATTCCTTGGGCAAGTTCGTCCGCAGATTTGAATGTTGCTAAATAGCCATTTTCTTGGTGATTAATCATTTCTGGAATACCTCCTGTAGCAAACCCAACTACAGGCGTAGCGCAGGCCATAGATTCCATAATGGTATTAGGTAAGTTATCTTCTAAGGAAGAAACTACAAAGACCGATGCTGCTGAATACGCCAAGGCAATTGTAGATAAATCTGATAATTTACCCAGCACATTTACTTTGAAGGGAAGGTTGTCAAAATCGGATGCTTGGGCTTGTCCAAAAATAATTAATTCAATGTTGTTATCAACTGAATATTTGTCTTTGAGTATGTCTAAGGCTTCTTTGAAATATATAAACCCTTTTCGAACATCGCTGATTTTAGCAGCAGCAAAAAGAATATATCGCTTATTGCTATCCAATTCAAAATGCGATTGTGCTACAGCTTTTGGCGTAGGCTTAAACAAATCGGTATCTATCGGATTGGGAATGGATAAAATCTTTTTGCCTTGTAGTAAAGTACTTGTACGTGCTATGTCTGCTAGCCAATCACTACAAGCAACGATGGTAATATTGGCATCTTGAAAAATCTTTTGTTTGGCTTGCCAAACCTGATGTGATAGGTCAGTTGAAGAGGGATTTTTGAGAAATTGAAAACAATTACCACAACTATTTTCATAATTATGACAGTCTCTTGAATAATGGCAACCTCCTGTAAAAACCCACATATCGTGTAAAGTCCAGACGATAGGCTTTTGTGATTCAATAAGTTTTTGGATAGAGCTTAGCGAAAGAAACCCAAAATTTATCCAATGCAAATGGATAATATCTGTTTCTTTAATCAACGTGTGTTGACTAATATCAACCCCAATCTTTGCCTGAGAAAAGATAAACCTCACTGCTTTTGATTTCTCGTACAAAGCAAATTGGTAACGGTCTAAAGCAAATCTGGCTAAGGCAACTTTCTTTAAAAACCAATTGGGGGCTATTGTTTCAACATTGGGTGCATTCCCTTTTTTGTCCTGTACAAGCATTTTTGATAATAAGCCATTGCCATTTAAGGCTTTGTTCAGGCGAGAGGCTGCGATAGATGCTCCGCCAAAAGTATCAAATGTGCTTAAAATCGTGATTTTCATATTATGGACGATAGCCAAAAATGTTTAATTGCAAATCCATTAAATCATTGCCTTTGTAACGATGATTGATGAGAGGTTGTGTTCGGTCTTGAGCAGAATTGATAAAATATCGAAAACCATTGTTAGCCATGATATTCAAAATTTCTCCTAATTCCTGTGCTTGTTCTGGGAATGCATGATATTCAATAAAGATGTTTTTCACATGCTTTAGCGAATCTGCACAGTCTTTCAACACGGCTGTTTCTGCTCCTTCAATATCCATTTTTAGCATATCAACACTTGGTGTTGCTTCAAGCACATCTTTCAAGCGAAAAGATGCTACTTTTACTTTAGTTCCTTCACCATAAATAGATGCACCATCCGAGCCTTCAGAAGCAAATTCAATTCCTTTATCGTCAATCCAAACGGCTTTATTAACTACTTCTATGTCTGAGAAACCATTTTTGTTAAGATTAGCCTGTAATATTTGTGCAATTTTTGCATCTGCTTCAAAAGCCGTAATCTTTGCATCGGGATACTGTCTTTTGAAAAATGCACAGCTCGAACCAATATTCGCTCCGCAATCTAATATCACTGGCTTTACCGAGGTAGTATTAAATTTATAAAACTGTTCAACGAAAATTTCTTGAAACTGGAAAAGGAAAGACATACAGTCGGGTACTTGGAATGTCATCCCCTGAAAGGTCACTTCACGGGCCTCATAGCGTTTAACATCTCCATACTTTCTGAAAAGATTGAGTAATTCACGACTTTCAGGTGTTCTGAAAGCATGATAAGGGCCTTTTAATATGTATTTTAAAACAAACATTTTAATATGGTCATCAGCAGTCGGCTTTGGGCTTTCAGCTTTTTTTTATTTTTATGTATAGTTTTTTACCCGCTGATTTTTAAAGATTTAATTCGCTGATTTACGGTGATTAGTTAAAACAGCTTATCAACTCTATGTCTTTAATATAGCACAAACTATTTACCCGATGATTTTCAGAGATTTAAAAACCGCTGATCTACGCAGATTTGTCAATTCAATTAATTCAGTAGCATAAAATTAAAAACGACTTAAATCCGATTGCTGACAGCCTAAGACCGACAGCTTTCAAACGCTCTTTGGTAATTTTTAATTACTACATGAATATTTACTTCATCCTTGATAATTTGTCCAGAATTCAGCCCCATTTGACGAGTTTTTACTGGGTCTGACAAAAGTACGGCTAATTTTTCAAATAAATCATCTGCATTCCCATCGTCAAAAATATAGCCATTGTAGCCATCTCGTACTAATTTCTTTTCTGTTCCATCCGCTACGGCACAAACAATTGGTTTATCAAAACACATAGCATCGTTTATTGACAAACCGCCCATCCCAGCCAACACATACACTAAAGATGCATTAAAGTATTGTCCGAGCTCAGTCATTTTATACACACCACCCGTAAAAACAACTTGCTTTTCGATGCCTAAAGTGATGGCTTGTTGTTTAAGGTTTTCTTCCTCAGGACCAGTACCCACAATAACTAACTCAGCGGTAGGAAACTGTACTAGCAGTTTTTTGAAAACGTCTATCAGCATATCAACCCTTTTCCACTTTACCAATCTACCCACATGCAACAATCGTAAGGGATTTTCTGGCAAAACAGTATTCATTCCTTCAATCTTAGCTTTGTCTGCTAAAATCAAATCGGTATCTGGGGAATTGTAGATAACAAAAATCTTCTCTTTGGGTACTCCATAGCTACCAAATATTTCATAAGCCTCCTCGGTATAATCTACGTGAGCATCTACCAAATTAAAGGCTCTTTTGTATGAATATTTTAGCAAAGTATATTTTAATTTAAAAGCCAAACTGTTTGGCTTTAAATTGGTCTGCATCGTTTCAGAGGCTACTCCACCATTAGCATAATAATCCAGTGCTTCTTTAAATTTGGGGATATTAAATGGAATCTCCTTTAAAATCAACTTGATTCCCATACTTCTTATCTTCCAAAGCAACAATGGATTATACACAAAAGCTAAGATATATGGCCAAATCGTAACAATTACGTCAGGTCGTTCAGCCTCTATCGTTTCGATAAAATTTTTGAAGAATGGCTTTCCCCAAAGTGTTTTGTATTCTTCTAAAAAGTGTACTTTGAATTCGATACCATCTAAGGTTTGATGTACACCAGAGCCAACGGTTTTTCCACCACTTTTTGGAGCAATCACAACGATTTCTTGTCCTTCAATACGATTCAAACGATTGAGCACCAAGTTATAATAATGTGGCAAGCCACCGAAAGTAAATAATATTTTCATTTTTATGGTTAGTGATTGGTGATTAGTACTTAGTGATTAGATGTGCTTGCCTAAAATAGGTTGACAAAAAATCAACTTATTTATGAGCAAATCGAAATCAGATTCTAAAAAAAGTACAAATTTAAAGATTCGTCAACGACGGATTTTTAGTGAATCGTTC
>NZ_JAYFUL010000050.1:0-39131 GCF_034928825.1 Arcicella aquatica
AATCAAATAAAATTGTATTTTTCAAATAAATCATCCCAGATGAAAGCAAAAATCCACCCAGAACATGAGTGGATTTTATCGTAAAGTAATATCGAAAAACAATTTTCAAGGGAAGCCTAAGTAGAAAACCTCTCAAATTGTCTCCAAAACGCACAATTTTAGGAAAAATTCGGGATGACTCATGTTTACAACGACTATTTATCTATAGCTATATTTTGCAATCTTTTGGAAAAGCTCATTAGGGTTGAATGGCTTAGTAACATAGTCATTCATACCAACCAAAAATGCCCTATCTTGATTATTCAACGTAGCAGAAGCCGTCAATGCAATAATTGGTATATCCGTATCAGATTCTCTAATTTTTGCTGTCGCAGAATATCCATCCAACACTGGCATCTGAATATCCATTAATATTAAATCATACTTTCCTTTTGCATATTTATCCAAGGCAAGTTGTCCATTCTCAGCTACATCAATTACAATCTGCCAACGTTCTAAGAATTTAGTGGCTACTTTGATATTCATCGGATAATCTTCCACCAAAAGTACTCTTACTCCTTTTAAGGTATGCTCGTTCAACAATTCATTGTGCCCTTCGCTTGATACTTTTGCTCTTAGCTCTGTACCTATTTCCAAGTCTAATGTAAAATAAAAAGTTGAACCTTTACCTTCCGCACTTTCAAGATTAATATCACTGCCATGTAATTGCAACAGGCTTCTTGTAATCACTAAGCCAAGGCCAGTACCACCAAACTGACGAGTAGTTTCTGAGTTTGCTTGCGTAAATTTATCAAAAATCATTCCTTGCTTTTCCAATGGAATACCTATCCCTGTATCAGTAATAGAAATATCCAATGTTACATGCGTTGCCGTTCTTCGTTGCTGAGCAAGCTCTACTGTTATACTTCCATTTTTAGTAAACTTAACCGCATTTGATACTAAGTTTGTGATGATTTGTCCTAAACGCAAGGCATCTCCGACTACCACGTTCGGCACATCATCATCAATCATTAATTTTATTTTATTTCCTTTTTCCTCAGCCTTAATCTGATTCGCTTTTTTGATGTTTGATATCAATTGTTTAATATCAAAAGGAACATTTTCAAGCTCAACTTTACCCGCTTCAATCTTACTAAAATCTAAGATGTCGTTGATAAGTACGTGTAAATTATTCGTCGAGAATTGAAGTATTTTTAAATTTTCAGCCAACGATTCTGATACTTCTTCTTGTTGCATCAAATAAGTAAGCCCTACGATAGCATTCAGAGGAGTACGAATTTCATGACTCATCATTGAAAGAAATTCTGATTTTGCATGAGTGGCAGCCTCCGCCTCTTCTTTCGAGCGTATGAGATCAAATTCAAGTTGCTTGCGATTATCAATTTGAATTTTCAAGAAATCCATCAATTCTAATAGATTATCAGGATCTAAAGATTTTACCTCAGAACTTTCATTTACTTCTAACGAATAAATAGCTTCAATCAATTTTTCAACAGAAAGGCGTCTTTGTTTTATTTCTTCCTTAAGTTTAGTATTGATTTCAGCATAGTCTCTATCATTCAACAAAGAAGAATGTTCAAATAATTCTTTGTCTCTATCAAAACTAAGATATGAATCATTAACAGCTTTTATAAAGGTCTGGAAGTTTTCATTTTCCAAACATTCGTCAGATAAATGCTTTTTTATTTGCTTGGCAAGTAAGCGATGAAATGTTGTATTATTCATTATAATCAATTTTCAGAAAGTGTGGTTATTGTCATGGTTTGATTGTGCAATCCACAACGCGCATTCGGATTTAGGGGTGAAATCTCTCCGTATGAATAAAAACCAGTAATAATAGTATCATCACCCATTATTTCGCGAGCCGCCTCAACCTCCTCTTCAGTTCTTTGTCCAAGTACTAATTTCCTTCCTACACAGCTCACCAATATCGCTAATTCTGGTGAAGCCTCAAAAGGTTGAATAGAATCTTGGGCAGCTTTGGCTGAAGCATCAATTAAACGGTCAAAATTAGCCTTCATAAAACGCACCAAAGAGCCTTTTGGTAATTCGCCAGCAAAAGTCATACTCTTCTTTTCTTCATCAATCGAGAGAATTGTTCTTACTACTGGTTCTGAATCTTCGGTTTCACGCATAGATAAAGGGAAAAGCAAAGCAGCTCCAGGAAGTCCCTCCGCATATTTGCCAAGGTATTCTTTATATAAATCTAGTGCAGCCATGTCTCCGATTTTGTATAATGTATTGTATTCAGACTCCGTCACTCTGCGTTCAGGACCAAAACCATCCCAACCACCCATGGTTCCATGACCTAATCTGAGATTTTCTCCATAAAGCCCTACAGCAACGATTTTCCCTTCTTCGGGGTCATTGTTGAGACCAACCAATGTTTTTTCAAACCTTGCTCCATCGCCAGCTAAACCACCAGAAACCAAAATATTTTCATTGATTTTATGATTCAAACTAGCGATTAATTCGCTTCCATTTACTTTAGCACCATCTGAAATAATGAAAATGGCTTTTAGGTTTTCTCCATTTAAACCAGAAGCTATTTTTTCACCTGCACTTCCACTTTCATAATGGCTTTGAATATCTATAGCAATACTTTTAACATGTGTTTTATCGAATTGTATAGCAGTTACGATAATTGAACCATCGTGAACGGAATCTTGATAGATTTCTCCAGAGGTAGAATTAATTACGATATCTGCATTAGGGTATAAATCTTTAAGATATTGATAGGGCTTAACTGTTTCGAGACAAATTCGTTCGCCAAAGGCTAGCACCAAATTTGCTTTTGAGGCAACAAAATCATTGCCTTCAGAGATACTTTTCCACTGATTGTTTTTGAATACGCTTTGTTGGGTTTTCATTGTAAATTAAGGTTAGGTTTTAATCGATATTATTCATTGAAATATTTTCTCTAAACCAATTATCAAATTACGATAGATAAACAACGACTCGCCTATCTCAAATCTCTGATTAATAGATAAAAAGAGAAGAAACTCTTCTCTAAATTACATAAAAATTTGTCCTTAAACTCAAAGATACTACTATTCTTAAAAAAAAGATATTATGCGTATTTCATATTCAAATAAAATTTTGTAGATGATATCCTTCACTAATCAACAAATGTTCCCCTAAATAATAGGCGTTTTGAATAGATTATTTTTTGACCTTGATAAAAGAGACATTTATCAAAAATATTCAACGTTTATTTTAATTGTATCCTTGCATAAGCCAATTTTGGGCATAAAAAAAGAGCATCAAGTTTTAAACCTGATGCTCATCTTTTTTATAAAAAAAAATTTAGCCTTTCAATGAATTGCCATACCCTACTATTAGTACAGAAATGACAATTGTCAGGATACCCACCAGAATAGTAGATAATGTTTTTTTAGAAACACCTTTCCATTCCCTCAGTACTAATCCCCAAGAATTGGCTACTAAAATGATAAATGCCATGTGAAGTATCCAAGAGCTAGGACCATTACCTAACTTACTTTCGCCCATACCATAGAAAAAGAATTGCAAAAACCATGTAGTACCTGCCACTGCACAGAAGACATAGTTTTTCAATAAAGGAGTCTGAGCATTGGTATAGTCACCAAAAGATTTATTTTTAAAGTTTAAGTAAACACACCAGATTAGGTTGGTGGTTAGTCCCCCCCAAAGAATGACTACATATACTACATTGTTACGATACAAAAACTCGCCCTGACCAGGGTTGTTTGTTACCCAAATTTCATTGGCAACCTTCGACATAGCCGAACCTGCTTCAATACCAAAACTAAAACAAGCACTCAATAAACCTGAAATGATTGAAAAAGTAAGCCCTTTTACAATATCAAATTCTTGGTTGTCAGCATGTGCTTGTCCTGCTAAATCTTTATCTTTTCTGCTACCAGCTTTTCCACAAATCACAATTCCAAGAACACAAACTGCTAAGCCAAGTAATACCATTTGTCCCCAGCTAGTAGAAATCAAATCGTAGATAGTATCTTTTCCTGCAGTTTTATTAAAGTAGTAATAGATAGAAGGAATAATTGACCCGAACACAGAGCAAAGACCTAGAATAATTGAACTACCTAATGATATACCCAAGTATCTTACCCCTAGACCATAGGTTAATCCACCAATTCCCCACAAAACGCCCATCGTGTATGTCCAGAATAAAACACTTCCTTCGCTACTAGCGATAATCGAAGAAAAATCTGGAATGGTAAGGTAGGCTGCTAAAGGTGGCACTACTAACCAAGAGAAAACCCCTCCTACTATCCAGTAACTCTCCCATGACCACCCTCTAACTTTTTTATAAGGAATATAAAAACTCCCAGATGCAAAGCCACCAATAAAGTGAAAAATAACGCCCAAAATTGCTCCCATAATCAATTATTTTTGAATTTAACCACGTAAACACTCCATTAAAAAGGCCATTGTGTTTACAGTTTTATAAGAAAAAAGTATTTTTAATTATTCAGTGAATATCAAGAATTACTACAAATCATATTGGAGAACATTTTTAAAATCATCGAAGAAATTGAGTGTCAATTTTTGAGTAATTTTTATAATTCTAGTTCTTTGAAATAATAGTTTGTAAATTTGGTTCTTGGAATCGTATAAAATTTTACAAGGATAAACCAAAAACAAAAGGGAACTATCATGCACTTCCCTGCTCAGAAGATTAAATTAAAAGAATGTCTAGCTCAAATTAATTTTCAGCCTTACACCTCGTTCTAAACGAAATGGTATGAAGCTGATTTTTCTAAGAATATGTACCAGCTCAAACTCAATCCAAGCGATAAAACACCTAAGTACAAGCAGATCATTCAATCGGTTATTTCGGATATTGAACGCAATGTATTGAAGAAAAACGAACAGCTCCCTTCTATTAGCGAACTTAGTGAGGAATATTACTTAGCACGCGACACCGTAGAAAAAGCCTATCGTGAATTAAAGGAAAGAGGATTTATTACTTCTGTACAAGGCAAAGGGTATTATGTGAATAGTGGAGAAAGCAGAAAAATGCGTATTCTTTTGATATTCAACAAATTAAGCTCGTACAAAAAAATAATATACTATGCTTTCTTGAAAGTATTGGGTGATAAAGCATCTGTTGATTTACAAATTCATCATTATAATGCTCGTCTTTTTGATGAAATCATTGATAAGAACCTTGGCAAGTACAATTACTATGTAGTAATGCCTCATTTTTTTCCTGATTCGGAAAAGGCTATTGCTATGAAGGCTTTGGAAAAAATCCCTTCTGATGAATTAGTACTCCTTGACAAAGATTTGCCTGAATATAAGCATGAGTGCCTGACGGTATATCAAGATTTTGAGCGAGATGTAGCAGAAGCACTAGAAAGTGCCAATGATTTGTTTGCTAAATATCACCGAGTTGTATTGGTTTTCCCTAGCGATGGCAACTATCCTGTAGATATTGTACGAGGTGTTCGTTATTTTTGTGTGAATGCGCACAAAGAATTTATCATCAGAGAGAATGCCGATGAAACATTTTTGATACCCCAAACTGCCTATGTGGTGGTGGAAGAACATGATTTAGCAGAATTGGTCAAAAAAGTACGACAGTCGAGCTATACCCTTGGCACTGAAATCGGGGTGGTTTCTTTTAACGAAACTACTTTGAAAGAACTTTTAGGAATTACGGTGGTCACCACAGATTTTGAAACAATGGGTAGAACTGCGGCGGCATTGCTGTTGGACAATAAAAAAATAAAAATCAAGAATCCATTTTACATGATTCGGAGAGAAACGCTTTAGGTAGCTATCAGCTTTGAGTAATGAGCTATCAGCTTTTATCTGTCGCTGTTTAAAAAGCTGATAGCTCATTACTCAAAGCTGATATGTTCTTTACAGATGAGTAATAACCATTCCTCCTTGAGCCCCTCCCTCCCCTATAAAAATAATAAGCTAAAGGCTCAAAGCTCATTGCTCAAAGCTGATAGCTACAAAAATATGAAACAACAGATTGTCGATTATATAAAAAACTTTTTAGACCAAAGAATACAAACTTCCTATGATGCCATGCAGGCAGCTCAGGCTTCTGCCAATGAAGAATCTAAATCGTCAGCAGGTGATAAATACGAAACATCAAGGGCAATGGGGCAACTCGATAGGGATATGCATGGCTTAATGCACGAGCAAGCCAAAAGAGAAAAAGCCATTGTGGAAAGAATAGACATGAGCCTTACCTTTAAAAAAGGAGCGGTTGGGGCTTTTCTTAAGACTTCTAGCGGAAATTATTTCCTAGCTGTTAGTGTGGGTATTTGTAAAATTGGCAACGACAGTATTATGATAATTTCGCCACAATCCCCCATTGGAGCTTTGCTGATGGGTAAGGGCAAAGGAGAAACCTTTGATTTTAGAGGTAAAGAGGCTATGATTGAGGAGATTTTTTAAACGAAGTATCGCCAAAGGCTAGCCTGAATTGCGAGGGCGTTTGGGCTTTTAAATCCTTAAACTGTTTATTAAAGTTTGACAAAGTATTAAAGCCACTTTCATAACATACTTGTGTTACGCTCAATTTATCTTCCATCAACAATTTGCAGGCATAGCCTACACGAAGTTCGCTCACAAAATCAGAAAAAGTTTTATTCGTCCTTGCCTTAAAATAACGGCAGAAAGCAGCAGGTGCCATGCCCGCTAAAGACGACACTTCTGTTAAGTTAATAGAAGCTCGATAATTATTCAGTACATATTCGTGTACTTTATGCATTCGTTCTGTTTCTGAAGTTTTGTAAGGGTTGGTATAACCAACACTACTGATAAATTCATACTCACTAGTGTTCGCTAATAGATTCAGCATTTCTAATAATTTCAACACCCGTTCAAATCCCTGCAAGGGCAATAGCTCTTTCATGAAAGTAAGCATCTTATCATGCAAACCTCCTGTGATTTCTAACCCCCGACTAGCATTTAAAAAGAAATGCTTGAGCTTCGTCATTTCATATTTCTCAAAAAAATCTTTTCCCAGAAAATCTTCTGTAAAATACACTACAATACCATGTGTTTTTAATGCATGATTTCCCTGAAAATATATTTCGTCACTTCGCCAAAGGTGTGGCAAGTCTGGTCCTACGAACACCATATCGCCTGCTTCAAAGTGTTTGATATTATCCCCAATAAACCGTGTTCCTGTGCCTTCCAGTACGACAAATAACTGATAATGCGGATGGAAATGCCAGTTTGGGTCAAAGTATGGTTCCTTCAATTCTTTGATGGTAAAAGAATGATTGGGCGATTCTATGCTTTTGTTTAAGGGACTTTTCAAAACCTATTTTTTTACTATAATTATGAATGTTAATACTAAAAATATCAAAATACAGTCAAAACTAATCAAAACAGCGGAGTTTTTTATGACTTTTTTTAGATTATTTTGTATTGTTAAAAAATCTTATCTGTTTAATAAACTTTAAACTAGCAAAGCTTTTAAGTTTTTGCTTAACCTTTGAAAATCAGGGACTTTATTTTAAACATAGGCTCGCAGTAAAGTTATTGTTTCTGATAAATCACCTTAAATTAATTATGAAAAAATACGGAATGAATCTGCTTTTATGGGGTACAACCATTGACGAAAGTCTTTTCCCTGTTCTTGAACAAATAAAAGCAATTGGTTTTACAGGGGTAGAAGTACCAATTTTTGATGTTGACCCTGAGCATTGGCAAGCATGGCGTACAAAATTGGACGAGTTAGGCTTAGATAGAATCGCGGTGACAATATGTGGTTCAGACTTCAACCAGATTAGTCCAGACCCAGCTATGAGAGCCGCTACTTTAGCAAGAAACAAAAAGGCTATCGACTGTGCGGTAGTATTGGGAGCTGAGTTATTAACGGGGCCATATCATTCAGCACTAAGTCATTTTACAGGCAAACCTGCTACCGAAGAAGAGTGGAATTGGGCAGTAGAAAGCCTAAGAGAGCTTGCAGATTACGCACAAACAAAGGGAGTTGTACTAGGCTTAGAATATCTCAATCGTTTTGAAAGCTACTTAGTATCGTGTGCTGATGAACTTTTACAATTAGTAGAAGACATCAATCATCCATATTGCAAAATAATGTTTGATACTTTCCATGCCAATATTGAAGAGAAAAGCTTGGGAGATGCTATCAGAAAACTAAGCAAGCATTTAGTACATGTACAGTTATCCGAGAACGACAGAAGTACAGTAGGAAAAGGTAATGTAAACTGGACAGACGTTTTTACCGCTTTAGAAGAAATAAAATACGACGCTTATTTATCAATAGAAGCCTTTAGTTCAAAACTAGCAGTAGCCAACATTTGGAGAAAGATGTTTGAAAATGAAGAAACACTGATGATAGAAAGCTTGGAGTTTATTCAAGCAATGAGCTATAAGCCTTGAGCTATGAGCAATTGTCATTTGCCTAAACAAAAAAAGCTCAAGGCTCACAGCTAGTTGCTCACAACTTTTTTAATAGACTAACAATTAAAATCATGAAACTAAACATTGCCATTGTCGGCTTGGGATTTGGAGCTGAATTTATTCCCATCTATCAACGTCACCCACACACTAATATGTATGCTATTTGTCAGCGTACAGAAGAGAAATTAAATGCCATCGGTGATGCTTTCAATATCGAAAAGCGTTATACAAGCTTTGATGATTTATTGGCAGACCCTGCTGTTGATGTTGTTCATATCAATTCACCTATCCATAACCATGCGGACCAAAGCTTAAAAGCTTTGAATGCAGGTAAGCACGTAGCTTGTACTGTTCCTATGGCTACTTCTGTAGAAGAATGTAAAGCCATTGTGGAAGCAACCAGAAGAACTGGCAAAAAATACATGATGATGGAAACGGTAGTGTACAGCCGTGAATTTTTATATGTAAAAGAACTATATGAAAAAGGTGAACTAGGCAAGGTTCAATTCTTGAAGGCTTCTCACCAACAAGATATGGACGGTTGGCCAGGTTATTGGCCAGGCTTACCACCAATGCACTATGCTACGCACTGTGTGGGTCCTGTAGCTGGTTTATTAAAACTACAAGCAGAATACGTTTCCTGTTTTGGTTCTGGAACTATTCGTGAGGAATTGCACCAACATTATAATTCGCCTTTTGCCATCGAATCAGCGCATATCAAATTCAAAGATTCAGATTTAAGTGCCTTAGTATATCGTTCTTTATTTGATGTGGCTCGCCAATATCGCGAGAGTTTCGAAGTATACGGTTCTAAAAAATCTTTTGAATGGTCATTGATTGAACACGAAGAACACGTAGTGCATACTGCTAAGAAACCCGAGCCAGAAATACCAGAAAAAGTAACGGTGCCAGATTATGCTCATTATTTACCAGAAGAAATTCAAGTATTTACTACGGGTGGCGTATATGATACTGACGAAAACCAACACCTTTCATTCTTACAAGGCTCAGGACATGGTGGTTCGCATCCGCACCTTGTACATGAATTTGTGTCGGCAATTGTGGAAGACCGTGACCCATTTCCAAATGCAGAACAATCTGCTAACTGGACATCAGTAGGTATTTTATCACACGAATCAGCTTTAAAAGGGGGCGAAATTATTTATATTCCTGATTTTTGAATTTTTTAATCAATTGGATTTGAGACTTTGATTTCTTGGATATGTTTAAAGTCATCAATATTTCGAGTATATAATTCGGCATCAAAGACAAGTGCAGTTGCAGCAATAATTGAATCGCCTAATGACATTTTTCTTTGCTGCCGAAGCTCAATGGCTTTATCTATGATTGATAAATTGACAGGTAATAATTGTAGTGTTTCAAAAGTTGCTTGAAAAAGAACTTTGTCAAATGTTTTTAAATTAAGATAACCCAAAACTTCTACTTTAGAAACAATCGAAGTAGCGTTTTCTGGATTTTGTATTAAGTGCCTTAAGGAATGGAAATCTGGTAATGAGGCGTAAATAATAATATTTGTATCAAGCATTATCATAATTAAACCCTGAAAGGTAATGTACGGTCTTGGCGTTGTTCTTTTAACCAATCAAGCATTTCATTTGCCTCGGTTGTAGTCATAGAACTACCTTTTGCAATAATTGCTTGATTATTTTCTAAGGTCGTTTTTTCAGAACCCGTATTTGGATTGTCGTTGGAAATTTTATAGTCTAAATGCAACCTTTCTAACAATTGAACAACCCAATCGGTATCATTTTGATTTGGAATATCAATGGTTATCTGTACCATAATCTTTATTTATTAGTTCATGTTATTCAAAAGTATGAGTTATTAACTAAAATTCAAAAACAGAAACAGTAAAAATTAACAAGAATGAAAAGTACTATTGTCAGCTTTTTGTATCATAAAAATACTCACAATAGCCAAATATCCAATTTTATTTAAATAATCCATGAATTTATTCAATTATCAAAAATGAAAAAATCACTGTTTTGTCTTTGCTTATTCCTGACTTGCCTAGTAGGTTTTTCTCAGAAAAAAGCAAAAAAAAATAAACAATCAGCAGTTCAAACAACGGTGAAAGCCCGTCGTTTGGAAGTGTTATTCCTTGGTGATAATGGCCATCATAAACCGATAGATCGCGTACCAACACTGATGGAGGCTTTAGGAAATAAGGGTATCAACATTACTTATACTGATAAATTAGAAGACATCAATACGACTAATTTGAATAAGTTTGATGCCTTGATGATTTATGCCAACTGGGATAATATCACGCCTGATGCTGAGAAAGCACTCTTAGCCTATGTGGCTTCTGGAAAAGGAATTTTGCCTATACACTGTGCGTCTTTCTGTTTTAGAAATTCGCCTGAGTATGTTAAGATGGTAGGTGGACAGTTCTGGCGCCACACGATGGATACTATCCGAGCGAATATTGTTCAACCTAATAGTCCAATTTTAAAAGATATTTCAGGTATCAAAGCCTTCGATGAAACGTATTTGCATAGCCAATTACAGCCTGACAACAATGTTTTGATGACGCGTGACATCAAAGCTGACCAAACAAAAGACCGTCCAGATGCTAAAACTGAACCTTACACTTGGACTCGCCAATACGGAAAAGGCAAAGTATTTTATACAGCTTATGGTCACGATGAGCGCACATGGACAAATCCTGATTTCTTGAAACTATTAGAAAACGGAATCATTTGGGCTGTTGATGAACAAGCACAGACTGCTCATGCTGCCCTTCACCCTGAAGCTTTTTCATATAGTCCAGCAAAGTTACCTAACTACGAAAAACGCCCTGACCCACAATTATTGCAAGCAGCGCTTTCTCCAGAAGAATCTATTAAGCATATACAAGTACCCGTTGATTTTAATTTAGAAGTTTTTGCCCACGAGCCTAATGTAATGCACCCAATTGCTATGTCT
Source organism: Arcicella aquatica (assembly GCF_034928825.1). Classification (NCBI taxonomy): domain Bacteria; kingdom Pseudomonadati; phylum Bacteroidota; class Cytophagia; order Cytophagales; family Flectobacillaceae; genus Arcicella; species Arcicella aquatica. Next base: position 11,353 of record NZ_JAYFUL010000050.1, read on the forward strand.
TGGGATGAGCGTGGTCGTTTGTATGTACTAATCACCAAAGATTACCCTAACGAACGCAAAGAAACTGGTGGTAGTGACTATATCTTAATTTGTGAAGACACCGACAAAGATGGTAAAGCTGACAAATTCACTCACTTTGCAGACGGTCTAAGTATTCCTACAGGATTAGTTTTCGCCAATGGTGGCGTTATTGTAGCTCAAGCACCACACATGCTATTTTTGAAAGATACCGATGGTGACGACAAAGCCGATGAAAAGAAAATATTGTTCTCTGGTTTTGGCACTTCTGATACGCATGCAGGACCATCAAACTTACATTATGGTTTTGATAACTGGATTTGGGGATGTGTAGGATATGCAGGATTTCAAGGAAAATTTGCCGAAAAAGATTCAGTTAAATTCGGTCAAGGATTCTTTAGATTCAAAGCCGATGGTTCTGATTTTGAACATATCACTAGTACTTCAAATAATACTTGGGGTTTTGCTTTCAACGAAACTGGCGATATTTTTGGTTCTACTGCCAACAATTCACATGGCTGGTACATGGCTATTCCGCATAGAAATATTTTAGCGCCTTTATCAAACAATGGTAGCCGAAGTACGGATACGCATAAAGATATGAAAACCATCACACCAAGAATTCGTCAAGTAGATGTTTTTGGTGGATATACTGCGGCAGCGGGTCATAACTTTTATACGGCTAGAGCTTTCCCGAAAAATTATTGGAACAAAACGGCTTTTGTTTGTGAACCTACTGGACACGTAGTGCACCAGAATGTAATGACAAAAAATGGTACAGATTACAGCGACGTAGAAGGTTTTAACCTTTTGGCAGGTGCCGATGAATGGGTATCGCCAGTATTTGCGGAGGTAGGACCAGACGGTGCCGTTTGGATTGCTGATTGGTATTCTTTCATTATCCAGCATAACCCAAAACCAAATGGTTTTGAAATGGGTAAAGGAAATGCTTATGAAACTGATTTGAGAAACTATACACATGGTAGAATTTACCGTGTAAGTTATAAAGAAGCTCCTAACTATACTCCTTTGAGTTTATCGAAAGACCGTCCACAAGAATTGTTAGCAGCACTCAAGAACACGAATATGTTCTGGAGAATGAATGCTCAGCGTATGTTAGTTGAACGTGGACAAAAAGACATCGTACCAGCGTTGATTGAAATCACAAAAGACCAATCTTTAGACGAAGCAGGTATCAATCCAAGTGTAATTCATGCGTTACGTACATTGGAAGGATTAGGCGTAATAAACGACCCAGCAGTACAACAAGCGTTGGTGGCTAGTTTATCACATCCATGTTCGGGTGTTCGTAAAACTGCTGTACAAATTTTACCACGCAATGAGGCTTCTGTGAAAATATTGTTGAACAATAACCTCTTGAATGATAAAGAACCTTTAGTGGTATTAAATACATTGTTAGCTTTATCAGAAATGCCTTTGACAGCTGAATCTGAGAAAGTTTTGTTAGCTAGATTAGAGCAATCAACTGAGGTAAACGACCGTTGGTTGCCTGATGCCTTTGCGTCGGTATTAACTAGTCACAATCAGGTTTTACTTAAAAAATATTTGCAGACTCTTTCAAAAAGTGCATCTACACCAAAGGCAAAAACAGATGCAATGCCTGCTCACCACGACCATGCGGCCATGATGCAAAATGAGAAAGCTCCTGCTACTAAGTCTAACAGCAACAAGCCTGACTTAGTAATTACTAAAATCAACTTTATGCCTGCTAATCCTGCATTAGGCGAAAATACTCTATTCAACATCGAAGTAAAAAACCAAGGTGGTGTAGCTTTAGCTCAAGGAGAAGTTATTAATCTTAATATCAGAATTGAAGGCGTAGGTAGAAAATTTGACTTAGTAAGCCATACTTTTGATGGAGGTATTCCTGCTGGCGAAAGCGTAAACATTGATAAATATAACAATGGTGCATGGGTTGGTAATTTAGGGTTATCGTCTGATATGGCGGGTACTTATACTATCTCGGTAGATGTAGATAAAACGAACATTATTGCTGAAGATAACGAGAAGAATAATGCTTATAGCCAAAAATTGACTTTCAATGCTCCGAAGAGTATGTCGAACTACGCTATCGAAAAAGCCGTGAAAAACTATGCTAACGTTTCTTCTCCTGATTCTGTGGTGGCTTTATTGAAACTAAGTCAGAAATTGGATGAAACAAGTGCTGCTTCACTCATTAAAGGAGTAGCTGATGGCTGGAACTATCGAAAAAAATCACAGGTGAAAGATAGCGATAAGGCTTTCTTGGCAAGTTTAAGCAAAACACTTTCGCCTGACAACAAAGCTAAATTAGCACGCTTATTCCAAATATGGGAAGTAAAAGAAGAAGTGGTAGATGCCAACAAGGTGGTGATTGTGATAAAGTCTGTGAAGGAAGAAATGAAGTTTGATAAAAAGGAATTCACGGTAAAAGCAGGCACTAAAGTAGAATTGGTTTTTGAAAACCCTGATGCCATGCAACATAATTTGGTAATTGGGAAACCAAAATCGCTAGAAATCATTGGAAAGGCAGCGAACAAAATGATTACTCAAAAGGATGCTTTAGATAAAAACTATGTACCTAACATTCCTCAAATCATTGCTTCAACGCCTTTGGTTAACCCCGAAGAATCATATCGTCTGACATTCACAGTACCAGAACAAATAGGAGATTATCCATTTGTATGTACTTTCCCTGGGCACTGGAGTATCATGAACGGCATAATGAAAGTAGTAAAATAATTTTTTTGATTGAAAATAATTAGTGAAACCTCCACATGTATTTTGTGGAGGTTTTTTGTTGTATCACCGCACCGTAGCACGACTTTCCAAGTCGTGCATATCTTAAATTGATACATAAACTAATACACGAGTTGGAAACTCGTGCTACAGCAGTAATTTATTCAAACTTAGCAAATGAATAACCCTTAGCTTTCAACACCTGAATCAGTTCATCTAGCCTATCATAAAACTTATCTTTCCTTTCAGGCGAAACGCCTATGTGGGTCAATAAGATAAATCCATTCAAGCCTTTAGCTTCACTTGCTTCATATTCAAATATCCGTTGAAATATCTGTTCTGAAGACTTATAATTAGGCATATCAGGCGTAGTATAATCAGCATTAGAAGAAGTCCCACCAGTATAATTAACAAGGGTAAGTCCAGCTTGTTTTGTCCAATCAACAATAGTTTGATTATACCATTCGTAAGGAGGCATAAAATACTGAGCCTGTTTAGCTTGTACACCAAACTTCGCTAAGGCATCATAATTTTGTTGAAGGTCGGTCGTAAATTGCTCTTTATTGATTAGAAGAGAATCGCGGTTTGTCCAAGGTGCATACAACAAATGTTTGTCGGAATGACAACCTACATAATTTTTTTGTGCAATCAATTTCTCAATAGTAGTCTTGAAAGCAGGATTTCTATAAAAATCTCCTGTAAAGAAAAAATTAGCCTTAATATGCTGTTTATCCAATACCTTAGTGATAGTTTCCCCTCCATCATTAAACTCATGTCCTGTAAAAGCTAGGTAGATTTTCTTCTCGTTAGGGTTCATTCTAATAATACCTCCTGATTCTTTCTCTATTTTACTGTTGGTTTGACCCAACCCTTCTTTCTCATAATGCGATAGTAAAAATGACAAGCTAGCAGTGCCATCCATTGTTGGTTCGTCAGTAGAATAATCTCCGTAATCATCATGATAAACCACTAAGTCAGATTGAAACTGCGCATATTCATCTGGTTGATAAAGTGTTATTCCTATCAGTTTATTCCAAATAGAGCCATAAACAGGACCATCTACCAAACCGCCATCTATTTTATAATTATATAGATGCGTGAAAGCTGAGTGAGGGTCTTGTGGTGATATGCCCGCATTGGGATAACCACATATCATACTAGTTCCCCAAGGATTACAGCCCAATAGCCAATCACGCATGGCGGCTTCCATTGCTATGTATTTTGTGCTATTCGTAAGTTTTCGGTACAATACCAATTGGGTGATAAGTCCGCTTACATAATTGTTTGAACACCACACAAAGGGAACACCATTCAGAAAAGGGTTATTTTTGCCTCTTTGAAAAACCTTCTCTATCCCACTTTCTAAATACTGTTTAAACTCTTTTGAATAAGTTTTTTGAGTGGTGTTTTTGGCTAAGAAGTAATGCCCTAAATTCACAAAGGGATACCACTGATAATGCCTAGCTGTATCCGCACCCATCCAAGGCGTAGTAGGTTCTTGTCGGCCAAAGGTTGCCGCTTCATCTACGATTTTCCGTTCAGTTAGTACATTAGACAATTGTGTCGCCGCTAATTCCATGTCATCCACCCAATTGTCTTCTTCGTAAAAATAAGGTGCTCCACCAGGGGCAGTTTGACTAACTCCAGGGAATTCTTTCCCGAATTGATAGGCATCTATGGCTTTTTCTTTTAATTGCTTGGCAAATGCTGGATAATATGACTGGAATAAATGATGCCCAAGTGCAAAGGCGGAGGCAAACTTGCCTACAGTCGATGATACGCCCGTCGTCCTATTTTTATATTTAAAGCCTTGTGGCTTACCTGTAATAAAATACACTGGTCTGGCTAAGCCTTGGTTGGTAGCATATTTGGTTAAGTCTTTATTAGGCAATCGCAGACCTCTGTGGTCGCGGTCATCAGCCAATTGATTGTAAAACTCATGCTTGGCAGGATTCATTTTCACCAACCAATCTAATCCCCATTTAGCTTCATCCAATATATCAGGAATGCCATTTTTACCAAGATTTCCCCAAGCATCATGCTTGTCGGTATATACCTCTGGGTTTTCTTGATAAGCAAACATCATTTGAAAAATAGCATTAGCGGAGGTAGTAACGTATTGAAGGTAATCAGAAGCATCATGCCAGCCTCCCGACACATCTAGATGCGTAGAATCTTTTTGTTTATCAGGATGATATACGATAAAGCCATCAGCTTTATGGCAAGAGTCTTTCAAGAAAGGATTATATCCACTTCTTTGCTGACGCATATATTTCAGCACAAAATCCGCCGAACCTTCATATACATCAGCATTGATTCGGAATATTGGAGATTTGGTTTGTCCTACTTGAAGATAATAAGTGCCTTGTTGGGTAAATTTTGAAAAGTTAAGTCTAGCAGCGGATTGAAAAGAAGCATATTTGCCAAATTGTTGTATTTGGCTCGAATGAAAAACTACCTTCTTCGTCAGTACATCAACCAACGAAAAGCTTGTCACTTTCTCTTCGCTTTTACTTACCCAAACACCCACTTTTTGTGATTGTGGTAAATACCCTACTTGATTAATTCTTATCCAAGCATTTTGAGTAGTTTGACCAATTGTCGTATAACATAAAAAGAAAGTTAAAATGATGAAGTATAGTTTTTTCATGAAGCTTTTTACTTTAAAATTAGCGTATTAATTTCTCAGATTCAAGCTTAAGTAGCGATTAGCAAATTGTCTGATTGGTGATAGCCCTGAATTAAAAAAAATGTTTCATTCTTTTTAATAAATATTTTTTTTTGACTTTTCAGTAAAACATAAGTCATCCCGAATTTTTCCTAAAATTGTGCGTTTTGGAGACAATTTGAGAGGTTTTCTACTTATTATTATCTAGTCCTTACTTTTCTTTCCTTGATGAAAGAAAAGTAACAAAAGAAAATCAAGAATTCCTAAACTCGCTAGCGCTCAAACAGTAGGAATTCGTTGTTCATCAATCATAAAAAAGCGGTCGAAATTAGTTTTTCGACCGCTTTTTTGTGATTTTAAAATTCGGGATGACTCATGTTTTACACTAATAATACATTAAATCATTAAAAATAATTATCTCAAAACAGTTACTTTATGATTTTCTATTTTACCATCATTTAAGTCAACAGAAAGTAAATAATTGCCCGAAGGGAGGTGTTTAATACTAATACCTTCTGCTGAAATAGCATTAGATTCTAGTACAGTAATACCACTCATATTTTGCAATTTCACACGACTAACTTTATTCAAAGTATTCGATGAAACATATAATATATCAGACGTTGGATTAGGATAAACTACCGATACTGTATTTCTTTCAGCAGTAACTCTATTAAGGTTAGTAGTAGAAGTACCATCTTTTGGTGAAAAAGATACATGACTATTCCCTGCACTTAAAGCAGTCGTATTCAAAGAATAGTTAACTTGGTAATTTTGGTTATTAGCAACTACTGATTGTCCCGGAATAACAAAAATAGGCGTTTCTGTTACCGCTAAGTGGAAGTTATGAGTGCTATCTGTAACACTTAGACTATCCATTTTTTCACTTCCTGCTTTTGGATAATAGATTTTAATATCGTTGATATTATCCAAAGCTAAAGTATAATTACCTGTTCTTCCTATTTCATCTGGAATCATTAAAGCATACGCAGATTTCCCATTTAGTTCATATCGATCTACCAATGGATCTTGTGAAATCGTTTCTTTGTAAACGTAATTCCCTATTAGATTTTTTGTTTGGTACAAATAATCAGCAATCGGACGGCGTTGTCTTAATGAATCTATTAAACCAGAAGATGCAAATTGAGTAGCATTGTAAAGGTCTGAATCATACAACATATAAAAGAAGCTTCTTTCTAATCCTAAACGGTTATACATCAATGCCGAACGAAGCCCCCAATCAGCTTGAGTGATAAGAGCAGATTTGCTACCTATTGGAATAGCCTTTAATGGACTATTTTGATTCAAATCAAAGCCTAATTCAGTAATCCACACTGGCATATCATAAGCTTCATCATGTGCTAGTTGAACAAACTTTTTTGCGGTATTTAAAGCCGAAGAAACTTCTGGGGCAGCCGCTCTTGTTGAAGAACCACTTTGTGACGAATTAGCATTATCTGAATATAAGTGATAATTAATTACATCCCAACATAAATTGACTTTTCCATCAGGCTTATAACCTCTGAACTCCTTACACCAGTCTATCATTCCTCTTACATAGTCTGGGTCAGCAGAAGCCAAACCTGCCATTACTACTTTAATGTTGGGGTCTGCGTTTTTAACACCAATACCTGGCCCCATAGTATTTTTATGTCCATCATAAAATGCTGATAAGTTAGCCGCATATTCACGAGCTGTTTGATAGCCTTTACGTCCTTTCCACCATTTATCTCTTTCATTACCACATTCAATGTATTTTATCACATTAAGACCTACTTTTAACACATTTGGGCTATCGCTTGTCCAACGTGGTTGATCAAAAACACTAAGCAATGTAGTATCAACATTAGCGTTGCTTCCGTATCTAGCAATATACTGAAACGCTACTTGTGCTTGGTCTTTATAAGCATTTGGGTCTGAATATGAATACCCATATCTTGCTGGAACAATTTGTCCATCATGATATGTAGAATCAGGATATGTATTAAAAAACCAGTAAGGAACCCCTTGCAAACATGGCAAAACCTCTATCCCATCTTGCTTACAACGTTCATAGATTGCATCATAATTCCAACCTCCATTAAAGCATGGGTTATACGTATAAACATTTTCAAAGTGTTCTATTTTCTCCCAGTCCATATACTGACGAAAACCTGTAAATGCTTTAAAAGCCTGAACTTTATTTTCATCAAGTAAAGAAGCATCACTAGCTTTTAAGAAATCCCATTCAAAAGAATTGATACCAAAAGCATCTTTCATTTTTATATTTTTCAAAGGTGGACTTGTTTGAGTAACAGTACTGGCTGTATAAGTACCATACAATTCCATTTCTCTAGGAAATCCCCCATAACAATTGATAAGTAAATATTTGAAGTTAGCAGTAGAAGGATTTGCAAGCACAAAATTATTAATATCATTTGGGTTAGGGCCAACCCATTGGTTATAAGATTCCCCTTTGAAAGTAGCAATGAGTACTCGTTCCCATTGGTCAGTAATACCATATAACTTAAATGGTTCGTTTGTCAGAGTGCCAGAACCATCATAAAACTTTACACTTTGAATATTAATTACTTCTCCTTCTTTTAAAGGATAGTAACAGTCATAATTATCCAAAATTTTGCCCCATCCTGTAAATACCTCATTGTCAGTATTTCCATCAAATAAAGCATCTAACCCATACCCTACATGGTTTAGTTGATACCATCTTTTAGGGGCAATCGGTATTTTAGTGCCTACTATTGTAGGACCTGTTGGCGTAGTTGGCGTTGTTGGAGTTGTTGATCCAGATACAATTGCTTTGGCCGCTCCATTAACAGGATTGCCATAAACATTAACTTTCTGAGGAACATTATTGCCGTATTTACGAACAATAATGGCATCGGCCACAATCGGATTTGCCAAATTCAAGTCAACAAATGAATTATACGTTGACCCATCAAATAAGCCTAAATATGTTTTTGTCGTATCATTTAAAGCATAAATAGAGGCTGGTCTATCAGTAAAAACACCTGTATAATCAAAAAATGAAAGTTTTGAAATAATACTTTTAAATTCAAGGGTTAGTTTTATATCAACCCAAACACTGTTGCTACTCGACCACGAACTTTCTACTAATACATCTAAACTATCTGAAAGCCAAGGCGTATAATCTTGCCCTGTGTTGATATTAGGCGTGATTGCAAAGTATCTTAAACGGTTTAATGACGGACTATTGGGTGTTGTCTCACCAAATACTTTGATTTTCTGAGGGATATCATTGCCAAATTTTCTAACAACGATAGCGTCGGCAATAATAGGAGTTGTTAAGTTCAAATCAACAAAATTATCGTAAGTAGAACCATCAAATAAACCAAGGAATGTCAACGTAGTATCTTTCAACGCATAAATGGAAGCTGGATGTTCTGTAAAAACACCTGTGTAATCATAAAATGAAAGCTTTGAAATTGTACTCCTATGTTCAAAAGTTAGCCTAACGTCAACCCATTTGGCATTATTAGTCCATGCACTTTCAACGAGTGAGTCTAGGTTATCAGTGAGCCAAGAGGAATAATCCTGTCCAGTGTTTTCGCTAGGGTTGATTGAGATGATTTTTACACGATTTGTACTTTGTGAGAAGCTAGTGTGTAAAGAGAAGAATAAGGTACAACAGAGTAATAGAATTTTTTTCATTTTTTTAAAATATAATAGTGAAATATGCAGAAGTCATTGCACATCAAATATAATATTTTTATCATTCATCTCTTTTATACTTCTTGAAAATTAATATTTATTTATTCAACAAATTACTGAGTATCGATAAATAAAATTGATTTATTATCAAATGTTAATTAACAACAAGAGGTGTATTGATTGTATGATTGTAGCACAGCTTTCTAAGCTGTTATTATGTACTACCTAATATTGTAAGTACATTTATTATGAAAGCCTAAAGCTCATCTTCATTATAATCGATAGCACTATTATTCATTATGAAATGTATTTGAAACTAACTTTGTATTTGAGTTGGAAAATCATGATATAGAAGTATTTATTCAATGCCTTTAAAGTGCTAATCTTTTACTATATTTTTACTTTAAAATATGTAAATATGTCCAACATTTTAGATTATTTCATCCATGCTTTTACTCATCTACGCCGTGATAACAAAAACGGTGGAGCTCCTCACAAACCTATACTACTAATAGCTTTAATCCATGAGTACGAATTAGGACATATCCCAGACCACAAGGTTTATATCACCCCCGAACTTACACACTCCTTTTCTCTCTTTTGGAATCAGTTAGTAACAACGCCTCACGACCCAAGATTCGCTTTGCCTTTCTTTCATCTTACTGGCGAAAAAGGGAATTGGTGGCAATTAATGCCTAATGTAGGTTGTGAATTATGGATTGAAAACGCAGGCTCAATGCGAAGTTTTGGCAATTTGAGTGCTGCCGTAGCTTATGCTATAATTGATATAAATTTAGCGACTCTACTGCTCAATCAGGAAAGTAGAAACCTCCTAAAACAAGTACTACTGAAAACCTATTTCCCCAACAAAACCCTACAACAAGATTCTTTTGAACAGGATACATATTTTGATAATCTCAAAAACGATATTTATGAGCCATCAATCGCTTATAAGAGTAAATTAGAAGATTTAAAGAAAAACCTTGACCCCGAAACGTATCAGATTGAAGTCTATAATAGAGGTGCGATTTTTAGAAGAGAAGTAGTAAAAATCTATGATGCTACTTGTGCAATATCTGGTTTAAGAATATCGGCTTCTTTTAGTATTTCGATGGTAGATGCTTGTCATATTATTCCTTTTGCTATTGCATTTGATAATACATTAACCAATGGAATAGCGCTTTGCCCAAATCTTCACAGAGCGTTTGACCGTGGACTTATTGCAATAAATGACCACTACGAAATAATCTTATCAAAATCCTTTAAAGAAAATAAAGAAAGTGACTATAGTTTTCATAAATTAGAAGGCAAAACAATTTTATTACCTCAACAACTTGACTATCAGTCATCATTAGAGAATTTCGCTTGGCATAGAACAAATATTTTCAAGAAATGACATATCCATTTTTAAATTAATAAACATCGAAAAATTATTGATTGGTTTTCAAATTCCTCTTAATAATTTTAAATATGAAGTGATAGATGGAAATAGACGTTTAATAACTTCAAAAATAATCAAAGCTTAGTTGGTATAAATGTGTACGGTATTGCAAAAACCATTATTGAATCACAAGTTATTCCAAGAGCTATATATCATAAATTTCTATGTCTTTTATTACCCTCAAAGCAATACCGATTACATTGAGGGTATATTATTATTTGTCTTCATTAACACTCCCCTACTACACCAACCCCTCCTTCAACAAATCATGCAAATGAACAAAACCTATCGGTTTATTATTTTCAACTACTACCAACTGCGTAATACTTTTCTCTTGCATCAGTTGCAAAGCTTCTACGGCAAAAGCATCGGCATTGATTGATTTTGGTTTGGCTGTCATAATATCTTTCGCTGTTAATCCTACCAAATTATCATGTACGTTTAACATTCTTCGTACATCACCATCCGTAATTATACCTAGTAAGTCGTTGTCCTGATTTACTACTGCTGTTGCACCTAATCTTTTAGAACTAATTTCTAAAAATGCCTCTTTAATACTTGCATTTTCGGATACTAGGGGCAATCCATGATTAGGATAAATATCTGATACTTTCAGGTATAAACGCTTGCCTAAGGCTCCACCAGGGTGATATTTGGCAAAATCATCACTATTAAATCCACGGCATTCTAATAAGCATACTGCAAGGGCATCTCCTAATGCCAAAGCTACTGTTGTACTGGTTGTCGGAGCAAGATTTAAAATGTCAGCTTCTTTCTCCGTATAGGCATGTAAAATAAAATCTGCATTTTTACCTAGATAAGAACTTGTATTTGAAACCATTGCAATTAATTTTACACCAGTTCGCTTAATAAGGGGTATCAAAATTTTTATTTCGGGTGTATCGCCCGATTTTGAAATACACATTACGGTATCTTCTGTTTGAATCATCCCTAAATCACCATGTATGGCATCGGCAGCATGCATGAACAAAGCGGGCGTTCCTGTCGAATTAAGCGTAGCCACAATTTTCTGGGCGATAATTGCAGATTTGCCAATACCAGTAATCACCAAGCGACCTTTGGCCTTAAGTAGGTGATTTACACATGATTCAAACGATGAATCAATTGATGCAACAATTTTTAGGATTGCATTTGCTTCTTCCTCTAAAACTTTTTTTGCAGTTGATTGGATATTTTTTACTAATTTCAATGTTAGAAACAGTTTTTCAAGACTGATTTTGTGTTAAATTTATTACAAAGATAAAGGATTATTAACCACGATATTAATCAAAAAACCTTTTACAAGTTTCAAAAACAATGAGTGTTACACAAGAAACCACCGACTTTTTAAAAGAAAAACTCAAAGAGACTTTTGGATTTTCCCAGTTCCGTGGTGAACAAGAAGATATTATAAAAAACACCCTTTCTGGCGAAAACACTTTTGTCATTATGCCGACGGGTGCGGGGAAATCATTATGTTATCAAATGCCTGCCATTGCGATGGAAGGTACTGCTATCGTAATTTCTCCGTTGATTGCCCTGATGAAAAATCAGGTTGATCAAATGAACGCATTTGGAATCAATGCTCAATTCTTGAATTCATCATTGAACCGTGCTGAAATGACGAAAGTTAAAAATGCGGTTATCAGCGGAGAGGTAAAGTTGTTATACATCGCTCCTGAATCTTTAACCAAAGAGGATAACCTAGCGTTTTTAAAACAAGCCAAAATCTCTTTTGTAGCAATCGACGAAGCACACTGTATTTCTGAGTGGGGGCATGACTTCCGCCCTGAATACCGCCGTATTCGTTCTATCGTAGAAAGCATCAATACAAAGTTACCAATCATTGCCCTTACAGCCACAGCTACACCAAAAGTTCAGCAGGATATCCAAAAGAACTTGAACATGGACGATGCTAGGCTGTTTAAGTCTTCATTCAATCGTAAAAACCTTTATTACGAAATCCGTGCGAAGCGTGATGATATTGATAAACAAATTATCAAATACATCAAGGCCAATCATGGAAAGTCGGGAATTATCTATTGTTTAAGCCGTAAGAAAGTAGAAGAAATTGCTAATTTACTCAATGTAAATGGTGTAAGAGCTTTGCCTTATCATGCTGGTTTAGATGGAGATGTTCGCATGGCTAATCAAGAGGCTTTCTTGAATGAAGAAACGGATGTAATGGTAGCAACGATTGCCTTCGGGATGGGAATCGATAAGCCAGATGTTCGCTTTGTGATTCACTACGATGCGCCAAAGTCATTAGAAGGCTATTACCAAGAAACTGGTAGAGCTGGTCGTGATGGGCTGGATGGTACTTGTATCATGTTTTATGCGAAAGAAGATATCAACAAGTTGGATAAATTCAACAAGGATAAAACCATTACTGAGCGCGATACTGCTCGTATGCTATTGCATGAAATGGTACATTATGCCAACTTGGGCACTTGTCGCCGTCGTCAATTATTAAACTATTTTGGTGAACACGTTGATAAAGACTGTGGTTTCTGTGACAACTGTAACAAACCAACACCAAAATATAAGGTAGAAGAAGCAGTAGTATTGGCCTTAAAAACGGTTGAATTAACAGGCGAGCGTTTTGATGCACAACATATTGCAGATATTTTGATGGGTTATAAAAGCCAATATGTGGGCAGTTATGAACACAACAAAATTGAAACATTCGGAAAAGCTAAATCATTGTTCAAACTGAATGCTGATGAGGACGAAGACGACGATGATGACGATGACGACGAAGTAGAATTTTCGGATGAAGAAGATGAGGATGGAAATCCGATTCCGAAACAAAAGAAAGCAAAACCAGCAGCGAAATCAAAGAGTAGAAAAAATGCTGAACCTGAACCGATTGAACAATGCGTTTCGATGGTGCGTCAGATAGCGGTATTAGGATTCTTAGAAAAAGATGTTGAGAATTATGGTGTATTGAAAGTTTCTGAAAAAGGGAAAGAGTATTTGAAAGACCCTTATCCGTTAACGCTTTCAAAAGACCACGACTACGAAAACGAGAAAATAGAAGAAGACGAAGAAAAAGAAGCGGCATCGGGCAGTGGTTCGTATGATGTAGCATTATTTGAATTGTTGAAAAACCTTCGTAAAAAGCTTGCCAAAGAAAAAAATCTTCCTCCGTATGTAATCTTCCAAGATCCATCACTTGAGGAAATGGCAACGACCTATCCTACCACCAAAGATGAGATGGCTCAGATTAATGGTGTGGGTATGGGTAAGGTTGTAAAATTTGGTCGTCAGTTTATTGATTTAATCAAAAAATACGTTGAGGATAACGAGATTGAAACCGCTACGGAAGTAGTTGTGAAATCGGCAGTAAATAAATCAAAAATCAAGATTCATATCATTCAACAGGTTGATAGAAAAGTGGATTTGGATATCATTGCTGACCAGAAGGAGCTTTCGATGGCAGAATTAATTGAGGAAATCGAACATATCTGTTATTCTGGTACTAAACTAAATCTTGATTATTATATCAACCAAGTGGTTGAGCCTGATAAACAAGAAGAAATTTTTGAATACTTCATGGTGGCTGAATCTGACAATATCGCAGTGGCTTTGGAAGAATGTAATATTGATGATATTACCGAAGAAGAATTGAGATTGATGAGAATTAAGTTTTTGAGTGAAGTAGCGAATTAAGAGTTGTGAGTGATGAGTTGTGAATTTAGTATGTACTTAAATTTACATAACAACGTCATTTTTCACATTGGTTACTTACATTAATCCTTAAAATCAATCAATAAAATTGCTTAATGGAATGTTTCAATGATTATGCGGTAATTAATCATTGAAACACAAGAAAATAACAATAAATGAATACACTAATTTTAGGCTCTGGCGGACGTGAACACGCTTTTGCTTGGAGAATATCCCAGAGTACTCTTTGTGATAAATTGTTTGTAGCACCGGGTAATGCTGGTACTGCACAAATTGCTACAAATCTGCCTATTTCATATAATGACTTTGAGAAAATAGCTGAAGCCGTTTTAACAAATGGTATTGAGTTAGTAATTGTGGGGCCTGAAGAGCCTTTAGTGAAAGGAGTAAGAGACTATTTTCAGTCGAGAGAGGATTTAAAACACGTTCTGATGGTTGGTCCGGATGCTCATGGAGCGATGTTGGAAGGGTCAAAAGATTTCTCGAAAAATTTTATGGCAAAGTATGGCGTTCCAACAGCGAAATCACAGACTTTCACCAAAGATACGCTTGAAGATGGTTTAAAATATTTAGAAAGCCAAAAGCTACCTATCGTATTAAAAGCCGATGGATTGGCCGCTGGTAAAGGAGTAATTATTGCCCTTTCGCTAGACGAAGCCAAAGAAGCCTTAACCGAAATGTTGGTTGACGCAAAATTTGGTGATGCTAGTAGCAAAGTGGTTATTGAAGAGTTTTTAACAGGTATAGAACTATCCGTTTTTGTATTAACAGACGGAGATTCTTACAAAGTTTTACCTGAAGCCAAAGATTACAAACGCATTGGCGAAGGCGATACAGGTTTAAATACTGGCGGTATGGGTGCAGTTTCACCTGTGCCATTTGCTACAGCTAAATTCATGGAGGCTGTAGATACTCAGGTAATCAAGCCTACTTTGGCTGGCTTAAAAGCCGAAGGCATAAAATACAATGGTTTTATCTTTATTGGTTTAATGAATCACGAAGGCGAACCTTATGTAATTGAATATAACGCTCGAATGGGCGACCCTGAAACAGAAGTGGTTTTACCAAGAATTGAGTCTGATTTCTTAGCTTTAATGATTGCCACTGCCAAAAATGAATTGCATGAGGCCGACTTTACAGTAAGTAAACAACATGCCGTTACTACGGTAGTTGTAGCTGGTGGTTACCCGAATGACTATAGAAAAGGTGATGTAATCGTGGGCTATGATTCAATCAAAGAAGCTACAATTTTTCATGCTGGTACTAAACTAGACAATAATTTAGTACTTACGAATGGTGGTAGAGTAATGGCATTGACAGGCATGTCGAATACCTTAGAGAAAGCCATTCAAAAATCTCAAAAAGCTGCCCAAGATGTGCTTTTTGATGGAAAATATTATCGAAAAGATATTGGGTTAGATGTGTTGAGGTATTAATCATACTTATTTATAAACACATAAAGTAGAATGTTTTTTTCATTCTCTCCTTAAATTATGGGATGTAAATCTTGCTCCTCAGGAAGCTGTGGAACTAAAAATAAAGACGGTGGTGCTGTTGGAGGGTGTCAGAACAACGGTGCTTGCGGTACGGGCGGTTGTAATAAAATGAACGTGTTCGACTGGCTGTCGAATATGGATATTCCTACTTTTAGTAAATTCAATGTGGTAGAAGTGAAATTTAAAGGTGGTAGAAAAGAATATTTCAGAAACACTAATCAAATTGAACTCTATGCTGGCGACCCTGTAATCGTTGATGTTCCAAGCGGTCATCATCTTGGTTTTGTATCTTTACAAGGCGAGCTTGTGCGTTTACAAATGCTAAAGAAAGGCCTAAAAGATAACGAGGAAATAAAAGTTATCTACCGAAAAGCCAATGATAAAGACCTTGAAAAACACGACCAAGCCGTTGCACGTGATTACCCTACGATGTATCGCACCCGTGAAATTATCAAGGAACTAAAATTGAATATGAAGCTCTCGGACGTAGAGTTTCAATCTGATAACACCAAAGCTATCTTTTATTATTCTTCTGACGACCGTGTGGATTTCAGAGAATTAATTAAAATGTTGGCGAGCGAGTTTAAAGTTAGGGTTGAAATGAAACAAATTTCCCTTCGTCAAGAAGCTGCTAGAGTTGGTGGTATTGGTGTATGTGGACGAGAATTGTGTTGTTCTACTTGGCTGACTGACTTTAAAAACGTAACTACTTCGGCGGCTCGTTATCAAAACCTTTCCTTGAATCCTGTAAAACTTTCTGGTCAATGCGGGCGACTCAAATGTTGCTTGAATTATGAACTAGAAACTTATATGGATGCTTTGAAAGATATTCCGACAATTGAGAAATCTCTTCAAACGATAAAGGGTGAAGCTTTTTTACAGAAAACGGATATTTTCAAAAGAGTAATGTGGTTTGGTTATAGAGGCGAAGAAAGTAACTGGATTCCTGTTACGGTTGATAGAGTAAAGGAAATTATGACCTTGAACGAAAGGGGCGTAAAACCACAGTCTATCGATGGTGCTGAGTCTGCAAAAATTGAACTAGAAATCGAAAAAGGTGCTGGTCCATTAAATGCAGATTTAGATAAAATGGATAGAAAGTACGGAGGAAACGGTGGTAAGAAAAGCTTTGATAAGAAAAAAGGCGACCGTCCTGACTTCAAATCAGAGAGAAAAGAGAACCCTCGTCCTGAACGTAAAGAATTCAAACAAGAAAAAAGAGAAGTAAAGGCTGAACAACGCCCTGTGAAAACGGAAGATAAGGCACATCAACAAGAAAAGCCTGTTCAACAGCCAAAACAACAGGGAGCAAAAGGACAAGAGCAACAAAAGGGTACTCATCCTAAAAATAATCATAAACCTCAGCATCCTAAAGGCCCTAAACCACAACAGCAAGGTAATCAACAGCCTAATGCTAATGCGTCGGAGCCACAGGACAAAGGTGTTCAGCCAGCTAAAACGAATAATAATAACAATCAGGGAAATAAAAAGCCCCATCATCAAAAACAGAATCGTCCGCCACAAAATCGGAACAACAACCGTAACAATGACGATAACAAAGCAGTTTAGCGATATGTCGAGTACAAAATATTTGGTTAACAATGCTATTCAACAATGGTTCAGCACGCCCACCGTGCGTCTGAACCATTATATCATGGCTTTGTTAACCATTTGTTTATTCACACTTTCATCTTGTGATACCAATACCATCCTGAAGGAAAACTACGATATTCCTGATGCAAAATGGTTTATTAAAGATGCTCCAACTTTTACTTTTGAAGTAAAAGACTCATTATCAGCCTACAATGTTTTTTATACCATTCGTAACAATCGCTCGTATCCTTATTATAATTTGTACTTGACGCATTACTTAACGACAGAAACAGGAAAAATAATTCATCAAAAATTGGATGAAGTAATCTTGTTCGACCAAACTTCTGGACGTTCTTTAGGCGAAGGGCTAGGCGATATTTACGACCATAAAGTATTAGTCTTCAAAGATTTTCATTTTCCTAAAAATGGGAAATACAAAATTCAGATTCGTCAGTATATGCGACAAGACCCACTATTGGATATCATAAGTGCAGGCTTTTCGATTGAAAAAGTAGTAGCTCATTAATTTTTAAATCGATAAGTAATCGTAACGAGATAACTTAGTCATGCAAAAATTTCTTCCTTTATTCCCGCTCAATTTGGTGGTTTATCCAATGGAAGCCCTCAATCTTCATATTTTTGAGCCTCGTTATCGCGAATTAATCAATGAATGTCTGGACAATGATAATACCTTTGGTATTCCAACTTTTATTGATGGAAAATTACCGGGCTTTGGTACTGAAGTAAAAATCATTTCAGTATCAAAAAGATACGACGATGGGCGAATGGACATCAAAACCGAGGGAATAAGAACCTTTAGAATTATTGACTTTCAGAATCCCGTCAAGCTAAAAATGTATGCTGGAGGGGTTTTAGAAATGTTGCCCGAAGTGGAAGTCCGCCCAATAGTAATGATTGGTTTAGTAGAAAGAGTAAAGGTATTATACAAATTGCTAGAAGAAGAAAACACTTTTGACATCAATAAAGACCAGCCTTACTCCTATCAAATTGCTCATAAAATTGGGTTATCCTTAGAAGAAGAATACCAATTACTAAAAATGCCAACCGAAGCAGAAAGACAAGGCTTTTTAATACAGCATCTGGAAAGAGTAATCACGGTATTGCAAGAAATAGAAAAAACAAAAGAAAGAATTAGGATGAATGGGCATTTCAAGAATTTAGACCCATTAACATTCTGAAATAAAATCAGATTCTATCGTCTATATAAACATTATAACTATTAAAAAAATGAAAATTGCTGTTTGGCATAATTTACATAGTGGTGGAGGTAGCAGAGCCTTACAGTATCACATTCAAGGTTTAGTAGCACGTGGACATCATGTAGAAGTTTGGGCGGTAAATCCTGATGCGGGTGGTTTTATGAAATTGCCCTCAGAAGTAATGCTTCATTCAGTACCCGTAACTCATACTAAGCTTAATCCTAGTTTTAAAGAAAAAATATCTTTACTATTTTTTGAAAAAGAAGCCAATATGCTTGCTATGGAAGCACACTGCCAACAATGTGCTAATGAAATTCATGCTGGTAATTTTGATGTACTTTTTGCCAATAGCTGTTCATATTATGCCGTTCCCTTCATCGGCAAATTCATCAAAATACCGAAGGTATTGTACTTAGGCGAACCCATGCGCTTTTTGTACGAGGCCATGCCAAAACAAGTTTGGGAAGCACCTGATAGGTCACAGAGTAAGTTTAGTTTACAATACTGGACTCACACATTTGCTAGTGCATGGCGTTTAAATAGGTTCCGTATGTTTGTACGGGAAGAGCGGATAAATTTTGATGCTTTTAATAAAGTGTTAGTCAATTCTTATTTCTCTGCTGAAAGTTGTCAACGGGTATATGGATTACCTTCCGAGGTTTGTTATTTGGGGGTTGATACTGAATTATTTCATCCGTCAACTGATAGTACTAGTCAAAATGATTATGTGGTAGGACTAGGAAGTTTTATGACCCATAAAAACCCTGAATTTGCCATTAGAGCATTGGGCTTGATTAAACAAAACAGACCGAAGTTACTCTGGATAGGCAATATGGCCACGGAAGAGTATTGGCAAGAAATGCAAAAGCTTGCTAAAGCATTAAACGTAGAGATTGAGCTAAAGAAAATGGTTTCTGATAGTGAATTGATACAATTACTTAGTAATGCAGTATGCTTGGTGTACACCTCTAAATTAGAGCCTTTTGGCTTTGCTCCCTTAGAAGCCAATGCTTGTGGCATACCAGTAGTTGCTATTGCTGAAGCAGGCGTGCGTGAAACCGTAATTCATGGCAAAAATGGCTTTTTAACGAATAATAATGCAAGTGAGCTAGCCCATTATATTGAAAAGTTGATTACAGACAAAGAGCTTAGAAAAGAAATGGCTGATTTTGCCTTGAAAAATGTACGCGAAAATTGGTCTTTACAGGCGGGTTCAGAAAGACTCAATCTTATTCTTTCTGAAATGATTATGCCCTGATGTATATAATTAATAGATTATTCACCCCACTCCCAAAAGTATTCTTCTTCTTGAATTTGGTAATTTTTCAAGAAAGCTCTCATATTTTCTTTGACTTTTAGATTAGCTATATTTTCGTCCATTATTTTGAGTGATTGCTTAATATGGTTAATCTCTTTAGTAAATCTGGTTTTCATTACTCTTGGTTCTCCTCCAAATTTTGCAAACATATTATAACCCCCATTAGGGCTTAATGCGTTATAGGTTTGTTGCCAAATTCTAGTTTCTAGTTCATTTACCTGCTCTTTAAGAATTTTATTATAATATTTAAGCTCTGCATCTGCTATTTTCAAAGAATCAGCATCTGTATTTTGTAAAGAAATTTTTAGTCGAAGCAATTCAAACAAGTCATCCTTCTCGTATGCCTGCGTAATTTGTTTCATAATTTCAGTTTTGCGATTTCGTTCGTTTTCATCTTGTTCTCTATCTGGATGAAAAGCCTTTACTAAATCCGTGTAAATACTTCTAGCAGCCTTACTGATATTTTTTGCTTCTTGTTTAATTTTCTCCTCTTTATCTATTTGTTTCTGACTTTTCGGTTTTTCTGTTTTTTTTGTTTGCCTGAATGTGAATTGTTCATCCATTTTTTTGTCTATAAATTCTTGAACTTGCTCTGGGTCATTTAGGTCGATTTCACTTTCATCCAATTCTATTCCAAACACAGAACTCACCATTTCTTTTAGGCTTTCTTTGCGTAAAATTTCATCCTCTACAACAGCGTTATCATAGCTTTCACCATCAAAATACTTTTCATAAAGTACTTTAAATTCATCTTTTCCTGCCATCTCAATCAAATCCTCTACTTTACTCATTATATAATCTTTGATTTTTTCCTTCTCTTTTTTCTTAAAGTAAGAATCATCATAGTGCTTATCAAAAACATATACTAATTCTCCAACTTTATCATTGACCTTTTGTTGTAGAGGAATAATTTCAGTTTTTATACGAGTATGTATGACTAAAAGTTGTTCTTCATTTTTTATTAATTGTTCCTTTAACTCATTAATTTTAATGATATATGCATTAAACTGCTTTTGTAATTTTGTTAGATTTTTCTCTTTTTTTTGCGTTAATACAAGTGAATTGAATGTTGACATATCGTTTTACAGAATAAGGATGGTCTATTATTAAGAAAGTTTACCAAAAATATTCTACAAACCCCAAAACAGAAAGCATTAAGATTAAAAAATTGAGTTTTTATCGAATTACCTTAACTTTGTCAATATAAATTAAACAAATATGGAAGATAGTACTAAGCTAAAATTGGATGTAAAACATTCTAGGATTCAAGCGATTATTGAAGGGAAATGCCCCCAGTGTAGAGAAGGAAAGATGTTTATGTACCCGTTTTGGCAAATTACCAAATTTGATAAAATGCACGACAATTGTCCTGTTTGCAACCTACGTTTTGAAGTAGAACCTGGTTTTTGGTATGGTGCCATGTTTATTAGCTATGGTATCAATGTGGGTTTCTTGGCATTTTTAGGCGTTGCTATTTTCTTTATTTTCAACGACCCTCCTATTCTCTATTATATCATTCCAATCACAGTGCTTTCGTTGGCTGCTGTGCCTTTTAATTTCAGGGCTTCGCGCTCTATATTCATTCATTTATTTGGTTTTGTAAAATATAAACCAAGATAGCTTTTGTAAATTTAAATTATGGAAATTAGGAAAGCTGATATTACGACAGATTATGATGGTATTTGGGAAATATTTCATCAAGTAATAGCTTCTGGAGATACTTATGTAATTGACCCACACACCCCCAAATCAGCCCTAGCCAAACATTGGTTTGCTGATTATATGTTTACTTATGTGGCAGTAGAAGATGGCGTAATTTGTGGGACTTATATTATCAAACCTAACCAAATAGATTTAGGCTCGCATGTAGCCAATGGTTCCTATATGGTTCATCCTAGTTTTCAAGGAAAGGGTATTGGCAAATTTTTGGGTGAACATTCTTTGCAAGAAGCTAAATCATTAGGCTTCAAAGCCATGCAATTTAATATTGTAGTCAGCACCAATACGTATGCGGTAAAGCTGTGGAAAAATATTGGGTTTCAAATTATGTGTACTATTCCCAAGGCATTTAATCATAAACAGCTTGGCTTGGTTGATACTTATGTGATGTATCAATCGTTTGAGTAGTGTTGGATAACGAACAAAATAGCGGAGGTCTGAAATTTAAATTTCAGACCTCCGCTATTTTGTTATAAAACCTTAATCTCTATTCTCAATTTTGTTCAAATCTACTTTTGGTTTTTTTCCTAATGAATTAATCCAAGAAGCAATTTTCAATACATCAGCTTTAGGCACGTGTGTCATCGATGCCATTTCAGTGGCATAATCTGGCCAGTTTTCTGGTTTTGGATGATACACCAATTCTAAAATTTGCTCGTTTGTATAATTTCTTTTGGCTACTTCTGTGAACGGAGGGCCAACTACTCTTGTAGCTTCTGCATGACAACTTGTACAAGCGTGTTTTTTCAATAATGATGCTACCTGTTTGCTATCAACAGGGAGGTTCGCTCCTACTGTTTTCTCTTTCTTTACAGGTAAAGTCGCAGGTTTAGCAGGTGCCACTACTGGAGCTGCCTTCGTTGTTATTTTTGCCAATTCGCCCGCAGGAATATCGTTCAACGTATAGTAGCTAATATCATGTAATAAAGGCTGACCTTCATCATTCACTAAGCCCGAAGCCAATATTTCATGAATATAACCTTTGCGTAGATTATCCATTACTAAACGTACTTTTAGGCGGTCTGGCGAAACAATTACACCTCTCAATGGTGTTGCCTCCTGATTAATAATTGGGCTACCATATTGATGATGATACTTATAAGTAAAGCTTTTCAGTTCATAACTAGCTAAGTTTTCAGCACTTTTCAAATCTACAGGTTGTGTAAATTCTACTTCAAAGCCATCTGGCATCGCATGAACGTTTTTCATTTCAAAAGGTATTCTTCCATTCCAAACTAAACGTTGGATACCGAATAAGGCTTTTCCTGTAGAACCCCAACCTCTTGAAGTCATTCCTACGAAAATAGAGCCATCATTTCCCCATCTCGCACGCACTGTTCCAGACTGAAAACCTTCGCGGAAAGGATAACAAGCACCCTGATATTTACCATTTACTTTCTCTAAAGACATTCTCATGGCTTTTGATTGTCCTTGGTCGAAAACAATATATTGCCCTTGGAATGGTCCAAATTTGCCACCAGTCTCGTCTTCAATCATATCGGCAGTTGAAATCCCCATCAAAGCATGTGGAAACCAAACAGCAGGCAATTTCAACGCTTTTACTTTTTTAGCGGCTTCGTACATTGGCTCGCCAGTATCTGGAATATCAGCCTTTGTTAATTTCAATGGTGAGTCTGGCTCTTTTGTCCAGAACAATCCACCTGCATTACCTGCGAAGTCTCCTTTTTCTAAATGTGTAATTCTACCAGACCCCACCCAGTCGCCTTGATTTTCACCATACAATACATCACCGTTAGAATTGATCGTAAAACCTGCTGGCGAGCGTAAACCTGTGGCTATAGGCTCAAGTGTTCCGTCTTGTTTTACTTTTACTAACCATCCACGCCATTTAGCTAATTTACCTTCGCCATAACCTACCCATGCCACATTGAAAGTAAGGTACATATCACCATTTTTATCGAAAACTGGGCCATACGAATACTCATGGTAATTTCCAGATAAATCCCAGTTGGCTACAGATTCATAAATATCGGCTTTACCATCGGCATCGGTATCGGTTAATTTGGTTAATTCACCCCGTTGCGTACAGTAAAAAGAGCCTTTATAATAAGCCAAGCCTAAAGATTCGTGTAAACCACTCGCAAAAAGCGTATAGCTTGGTTTGGTTCCGTTCAACTGATAGGGGTTTTCAATAATCCAAACTTCACCTCTTCTCGTACAAACACCTACTCGCCCATCGGGCATCGGAGCAATTCCACCTGCTTCTAATTTTATTTCGTCAGGAATGGCAATTGTCTTTATTTCGTAAAAGTCCTCTTCTGTAAAAGGCTTTGGTTTCGCTTGTGCAAATGAGCTTTGAGTAACATAACCCAATAGACCCATCGAAAGCAATATTTTTAATGCTATTTTCATTTTTTTGAAATTAATTTATTTTGATAACAAAATAATCAACGCTTATTTAAGCTTAATTTCTTGTTTCAAACGTTCGTTTTCTTTAGTTAAACTATCCGCTTTGAAATAAAGATATAAGGCTGATATTAAAAAAACCTTTGATAAAATAAAGACTGCTATAAAAGCTGGACGCCAATATCATGTTGCGCATACAAAGCAATGGTTTCTCTAATAATCGGTGGTGGTGGAACAGCATTTTTTGTATAAAAATCAGTAATGTCTATTTCCAACACTTTCAGAGCCTCAGCAATATCTTTGTCAATTGATGCTTGTTGTTCAATTTCTCTTCGTTCTTCTTCAGAAACAATGCCTTTTCTCTTGCTTTACTGTTAATACATACAGCTATGCTTACTTTGTTTTCTACAGAGAGGTTTACAAATAAACCATTACGTCTTGTGCTATTTGATTTTGAGGAACTATCTGAAGGATAATACCAATGGCTATCGAACCATATTCATCATACAATGAAAGGCTATTAGTCGAGACGGGTGACTTATTTCCTCTTGATAATTGGAGGTTCGATGATTCAAATTCACTCATGACAAATCAAATTAAATGGCAAACTGTTTAAGAAACTCAACGATAGATTTAGTTAAATACAAACTTAGAAAATCAATTGATAAGATATTTCTTTCAATCCAGCTAAAGGCAATAATAATTGTTTTTTTCCTTTACTTTCACGAATGATTGCTTTATTACTTTCTGTTGAATTTACCTGTATATAATATTGCTGATTATCTACTGAAAAACGGTTATTACCAATGTTAGCAATGGCACTTCCTTCCGCCAATAAAGCATACAATTTAGCATCTGTTGTATTGCCTTCAAAACTTAAATGACGATTGATGCCTTCGTTTTGTGTCATTGGCAAAGAAGTATCTTTTACTTTTACGCCTTTGTATTCATACATAAAATCAGGAAAGGATATTTGCTGACCAGCTACATCATATTTTTTTAAGCTGTATCCCTTATATTTCAACTCGCTTTTGGTTAAAGTATCTGGGAAAGGCGCTGAGTCGCTCGCTAAAAATGCTAAAGGAAACTTGTCGTTTGAAGTAATAGCAGCACCCATCGGTACAGAAGTTTGAGGCTCGCCACGGTCATACCACATCAATGTAGCATCCAAGAATTTACCTCTCCATAATTGTAAATATCCTCCTTGATTTAAGTCATAAGAATAACTCAACCCGTTGGGTAATCCTACATTAATACCATGTGTTTTTTTCTTATCACCATATACGATAAATGAACGTTGTAAAACGGGCTCTTGACTTACTTTTACTTCGATAAGCGGTGTGGCTTCTGGTTCTGGCAAGGATGTTCTTTCAGTAATTCCTTGTTTTGGAGCTCCGATTCTCTCGATAAAACAACCAAGGGCCTTAGGCCCCCAACCAAAATCTTTGGCATGAAGCAACGTATAAGTATGTTCACCAGCCGTAAGCTTCGTACTTCCTTTTACGTCCTCGCTATACCAATGATCTCCTTTGGTAATGGTATCTTTATCAATTATCAATGCTCCCGTACCCGTCCAGTTAGTCGTGAATGTATACGTATCTGTCTCTGGAATCGTGATTTTACCTTGAAATTTCAACAAGTAATCTGATTTCGCCTCCGCAAGCTTCATCGATGGCTTTGGGGCAGTACTTGTCTTTACAGGCTTATTTGTCCCTGTTTGAAGGCTTGCATATTTGCCTTGGTAATATTCATAATTGGTTGGGCTAAACGTAGCGAGGGGTTTATCAAAAACTTCGTATTTGATATTTTTGAATGCCACAGAACCGTGGTCTCCTTGAATTCTGATAGGCCCTGTTGCAGCTTCTTTCGGAGAAATAGCACCACGTGTTACCCCCGTAAGTTCAATGTTTTCATGGATAATAATGCCATTTAACACTACTTTGTTGAAACGAGCATTCGTGATTTTGTTACCTGATGCATCAAAAGTAGGTGCTTTGAAATCAATCTCCAGATGATTCCACAAGCCTGGAGCTTTCACGGCATTTTGGCGAGGTGCGTGTCCTTCATATCCTTCGTTACCAGCTCCACGAGCTTCGTCCCAACGATGATAGATAGCACCACAATCGCCATCGGTGATTTGTTTTTTCAACCATGAATCCAGAATCTGTACCTCATAGCGTCCTTGTAAGTAAACGCCAGAATTAGAGCCTTTCGGAATCATAAAGTCGAGTGATAGCCTAATGTCGCCGTGCTCAAGTTTAAAAATCAAATCATCATTTGATTGATACTTGGCACCTTTCGCAGAGGCATATAGAATACCCTTTCCTTCGGTACTTGTTAAAGTAGCCGATTGGTAATCTCCTGAAATACCACCCACAATTGTCCAGTTTGCACTTGGATTTTTGAAGGCTCCTAAATCATTGAGCGGAATTTCAGTTTGGGCAAACGTTGAAATTGGGAATAATAGAAATAATAGTTTTTTCATTGTTTTTTTAATATTTCAGGAAATTTATAAAAAAAAACTGCTTTGATTATCACGTTTTAGCATTAATTTTCATAAAAAAAGCATAACACATTAGAACACTTTTTTTCTTATGGCTTCAAACAATTTTTAATAAACAAAGCTTCTGCCTTTTTTTGTCCTTTCGTCGCTAAATAATTCCAATCTGAGCAGGCATTCTTTTCTACTTTTAATGTAAAATAAGCATCTGCTCTTTTGTACAACGCATCAAAGGCGTCGTCTTTCATCAATATACATTTTGTATATAGTTTGATAGCTTTTATATAATTCTTTTTTTCAATTTGCCTGTCGCCTCTCTCCATCAGGTTTGCATATATTGCAGGGTCAAAAAAGTTATCATCGTTTTCCACATCTTCTTTATCATCGCCAAAATCAAACTCATAATTAAACACTACGTTTACAAGTTTTCCATCAATATCGGCTGGAATCCATTGTTTACGCGTTTGTAAAACAGCTTGAATCAACTTGGCATTATAGCTTGAATCAGAACTTTGCTGGATAGTTACATCTTTCAATATTCCGCTTTTTGTTATCATAAAAGCCACTTTGAAACTGCCATTCTTCCTCGCTGGAAAATCAAAAGCTGTTTCAATGGCTTCATAGGAATATTGATAAACATCTTCAAAAGTATTAAAGTTAGCCCCCCTAAACATTTCTCTACCCGTTCTAAATTTGGGAAAAATGTATTTGCTAAATGCGTAGGCAGAATCTCCATTTGCCTGAATTTTAAGATTTGCTTTAATGTATCGTCTTTCAAAATATTCTCCTGAACTTTCTTTGGTACTAAGATAATGATAGCGGCGCAACTGATAGTCGGGAATATCCGAGAGTATCTGCGTAAATACCAATTCGTAATCAGTAAGTTTTTCTATTTTATAAAATACTGCTCTGCCAACTAACAAAGTATCTCCAAATATTTCAAAAGGGGTATTCACCGCTTCTTTTCCTTGTATGACAGTAACAGTATTAGTTTTTCTGAAAATAAGCATTGAGGCCACCATTTCATCAACAGCAGGGTCATCATTACTACTTCCATCTTTCATATCAATATAATCTTTCATCCAATTGCCCATAATTTTTTGAGCATAATTGTTTGAAGTCTCAACCTTTCCCTGACTTATCCCTGAAAAGGTAAATAATAAAAATAGTATTAGTAGAGAAAATACCTTCATAGATAAAACCTTTTTTTAAAGCCAATTAGTAGACATTTTTAACATATATAATCTTGTTTTCGTACAATTTATTAGGCTATTTTCCTGAAATTGTAAAGTCCACAAGCTGTTTTCATAAGATTTTCTCTGAATCCGAATCTGTAATTAC
>NZ_JAYFUL010000051.1:0-38667 GCF_034928825.1 Arcicella aquatica
AATTACAGATTCGGATTCAGAGAAAATCTTATGAAAACAGCTTGTGGACTTTACAATTTCAGGAAAATAGCCTAATAAATTGTACGAAAACAAGATTATATATGTTAAAAATGTCTAATGAATATGCTAAACTAGACAAGTGGTTCCTTGCGATTGAGGGTATAAAATGTTCACTGAATCAGAACAGGATTTAATCGGCAATTGCTTTGGGGGAGATGCCGAAGCTTTTATTGCTGCCCATATCAATTCCAAGAGAAAAACACTTAAATGGAATGATATTGTTGCTACAGGAAAAGTATTTCCTGAATATGCCCTAGATGCTCATAACTTGATAAAAAGATTATTAGGCTATCTTCCTCCTGATTATCTTACTATTCCCTATGGAAACTTTATAAGAGCTGTCTTACATCGTTATCACAGTGGCGGTATTTCAGAGGATGAAATGCTTGAAGAAGCAGAAGAGTATATCAAACTTATCCGCAATAAAGATATGGAGACGCATAGCAATCTGTATTATTCGAGAGAAGTATATCAACGGTATTTTGACTATTTGCCCGAATTCAAAGAAATTACCAAAGAAAGGCTTACTCTATTTCTGGGTTATGAGCCTCAACTCGAACATTCCGTCATTCCAGAGACCTTGCTAAGAGAATGCTTTGTAGATGATAGATTCAATATTCAGGACGGCATCCTGTCTTCAACGGATATACAGGGGATCACCATCATTAAATATCGAGAGGCTTTATTTAAATTCGGCAAGGCAAAAGCGGATGACTCTCCTTTGATAGCCGTTGATTTATGCTATTATTTGTTGAAGAATAAAAAACTGAGCAAAATATAATAGTCTAACAAACAACTTGTTACATTTTTTAAAATTATCACAAAAAATATTTGCAGTTATCATATTTTAATATAGAACTTGTTTAGGATTATATTTTTGTTTGAATTTTGCGTAAAAAACGAACCGAGAATGCGATTAAAGTAAAAGCTGTCCAATTTGCTACTTTTGTTTCAAATCTAATCAGTAATGCTTTGAAACTATCCATGACTGGCCGTCCGCCCAGCATTTGCGTGTTCAATTAGAGTTCGTTTTTTATAAAGTTCTTCATCAAAATATTGGTATTCTGTTGTTTGAGGTTCGATTTTACTATTGCGAGAATTAATATCTATGTTGGCATGAATTTCTTTTTCCTTGCAAATTTGACGTAATTCTTTGCTATCAAATCCTGAATCAGCATTCATAAACAACCCTTTTATATTAATACCAGCATTGATAAGCATTTGGCAAAGTTCCTCAAAAAGCTCCTTTATATTATAAAGGTCGTGATGTTGTCCCTCTTGTGGAGTTGAACAAGCTAACATTTGACCTGAATTATCGGCTAAAAACAAAGTATTCGTTGTTTCAGATGCTTTTCGCCCTTGATACCCAACGGCTTCTCCACCTCGCTTAGCAGGTGTATGGCTACCATCAAGTTGAATAGAAGATAAATCTAAAAACTGACGGTTTAATGATAAAATATTGAGCCAAACTTTTGTCCAAGAGCCGTCCTTGACCCATTCACAAAAATGATAGTAAACTCCTTGCCAAGTCAGAGAAGTACCACTAAAAAACTGTTTTACAGGCAAAAAACGCCACTGACAACCTGTTTTTAGACGATATAAAATAGCTGAAACAATTCCAGTTAATAATTCTGTTTCGCACTCTTTACCTCGTAATCCAATACTTAAATTTGGCAATATATATGCTTCTATTGTACTTTTACTCAAGATTTCCATTTTTGGGTGTTTTTATGATTCGACACCACAAAATTCGCCTTAATTTGGAAATCTTTATATAATCCTAAACAAGTTCATAGTTTTACTATAAGTTTTATTTATGTATGCCTTAGTATATTGGATATTTACGACCTAGACTTCCCTATTTTACAATTCCCCTTTTCTGCCCATGAACAATCAACATGGACTATTCGACACGCTGTTGAAGGGGTACAGATATTTGGAGGAATTGGCTCGGGTAAAACTTCTGGCTCTGGCAGAATGCTTGCCCTTAAATACCTAAAGGCTGGATTTAGTGGATTGGTATTAACCGCCAAACCAGACGAAAAAGAAACATGGCAGAACTATTGTGCAGAGACCAATCGAACAAATGATTTGGTTATCATCGAACCCAACGGAAAATACAATTTTAATTTTCTTGAGTATGAATCTACGCATACGAATTCTAATGAAGCCATCACCGAAAATATCGTACAAGTACTAAAAACGGTTATCCGTGCTGGCGAAGAAAAAGACAGTGGAAAAGGAGATGACCCCTTCTGGGAATCTGCTTTGGATATGCTTATTTTCAATGTGATTGACCTTTGTAAGATTGCCTACGGCTCTGTTTCAGTACAAATGATGTATGACATTGTTCAGACTCTACCTAAAGCCACTGACCAAACCAACAACCAAGAAGATGAGCAAGAAAAATCTAAAGCATTTAATAAAGCCTATCAATCAGCACATAATAAGGTGCTTGAAAAAGTAAGAGCTTGGGACAAATCTCTTACTGCTCAACAACAAAGTTTATTTGCAGAACCTGATACATATCATCAGGCGGTACTGGATAATGTGATTGAAGCTCGTTTGATGAAATTCTTACACGAATTTTTCTTCGACAATTTCAAGAATCTTAGCTCAAAAACACGCTCCATCATAGAATTCACGTTCTCTGGCTTTTTATTCAGATTACTTCGAGAACCTGTGTATTCCATGTTTTGTCGGAACAAATCCAACATTACACCTGACGATTGCCTGAATGGAAAAATCATTATTATTAATCTTCCTGTAAAAGTCTATCACAAGGTCGGACGTGATTGCCAAATACTGTTCAAATATATCTGGCAGAGGGCAATGGAAAAGCGAAATATAAAGCTTAACAGAAGACCTTTATTTCTATGGGCAGATGAAGCTCAAAACTTTCTGCATGAGCATGATGCTGAATATCAGGCTACGGCAAGAAGCAGTAGAATTTCTACAGTGTATATCAGCCAAAATCTACCCAATTACTATGCTTCCATGGGTGGTCAGAAAGCCGAATACCGTGTGAAGAGTTTTTTGGGAACTTTAGGCACAAAGATATTCCATGCCAATGCCGATATAGAAACGAATAAATACGCCTCGGAACTAATAGGCGATACGACCTTCTTTGAACCGTCGAGAACCATCACCACAGCAAAAGACTTTTCACAAAGCGATAGTCTGTCGCTTAAAATAGACAGGCATGTAAGACCAGAAAAATTCATTAGTCTCAGGACAGGAGGTGAAAAGAATAATTATAGAGTAGAAGGCTATTTTCATCGACAAGGGGATAGTTTCGCTGGGAAAAAGAATTTTATCAAAATAGATTTTGACCAACTATTCAGACCATAAACAAATAATTTTCTTAACTAAAACTATCCTGCCTAAATGAAAAGAAACTTGTATTACCGCACCCTGTTCCGCAGACGGAATGTGATTAAAGAGTTTATTTTAAACACCTTCTTGGAAGTATCATCTGGCCCAAGATTATTACTGGAAGTATTCACAAGGACTAAATTTGGTGAACGCTATTTTTCATTTTCAACAGCTATCATTCTTACAGTAGTATTGGGACTCTATCCTATTATCGCTTCTAATTTGCCAAGTTTTAATACTTATTCTTATGACAGGGAACAGACAAGCATTTGGACAATCTTATGGAAGAATATCACATGGTATGTTTACCTAGGATTATTTATGTACCAATGGCATAAAGCGTCGTGAGGAAATAAAGAGAGAACCTTCTGTGTTTGATTTCGCCCGTTTTAGTCTTTCTCCTGGGGTAATCAATCCAGCTTTTTATGATTTCAATATCAATGGTGAAACCCCAACAACACGACAAGTTTGTACCTTATTAGAGCCAGCCTTTTTCTTAGGAGTGGGGATTGTATTGGCTCTTCTTCAACAGAGAGTCGGCTATTTACTTATATTTTGTAGCATTGTTTATTCCTTGAGTTGGATGGGAGCTTATTACAGAGGAGACCAATTTGTCATGGATAAAATTGATGAACTCATTGTCAATGAGGAGCTGGTTGATTCGTTCGTCAATGGAAGAGAACCAGAAGAAACTCGTGGATTTGGACACTACGGAAAAATACCAGACAATATAGACTTTAGACGTAAAGTCGTTAATAGCTTTTTTGAAGATGATGGCGACGAGCCTGTGCAGGTATTTTAATCCTTCTAAGCTGTGCTTAGGGAAGACGTCTGATGAAATTTATTTACTTAATACAGGACTTTCCTCAACACAGCTTTGGGTATCTATTTGGTTTATCCAAGATGAACAGGCAGTAACAACTCAAGAAACTTTCCCAGAGCGTTTTATAATCACTTTAAAATCCCTGTTATGATTAGGATGATACAAAGCACTTCGGCTGCTCATGCTAAAGCCTATTTTTCTGAGTCCCTGTCTAAGTCGGATTATTATACCAACGACCAAGAACTCAACGGGCATATTCAGGGAAAATTGGCTGAACGTTTAGGCATTAGCGGTATTGCTACCAAGGAGGCATTTTTTGCCCTCTGTGAGAACATGAACCCTGCTGACGGTACTCCGCTGACCCCAAGGAAAAAGGAGGAACGCACGACAGGCTATGACATTAATTTCCACTGTCCCAAATCAGTTTCCATCTTACATTCCCTCTCCAAAGATAATCATATCCTAGATGCTTTTCATAAAAGCGTCCAAGAAACCATGCAAGACATTGAAAAGGATAGTAAAACCCGTATCCGAAAAAACAATGTCTTCGATGACAGAGATACTCAAGAACTGGTCTGGGCTGATTTTATCCATCAGACCGCTAGACCTGTAGAGGGTCATGCTCCAGACCCTCATTTACATGCTCATTGTTTTGTCTTCAATGCCACTTGGGATGAACAGGAAAAGCAGATTAAGGCAACTCAATTCAGAGATATAAAACGGGATATGCCCTATTACCAGACCATATTTCATAAAAGGCTTTCCGATAAGCTTATCAAGCAGGGTTATCAAATCCGTCGAACGGAAAAGTCATTTGAAGTGGAAGGCATTCCTAAAAATGTTATTACTCTGTTTTCAAAACGCACGGATGAAATCGGTCGTGTTGCCAAAGAGAAAGGCATTACCAACATACATGAGTTAAGTGAGCTTGGTGCAAGAACCCGTTCTAAAAAACAAACGGGCATGAGCATGGCTGAATTAAAAACCGAATGGAAACGACAAATCAAAGAACTGGATAAAAATGGACAAGAGGAAGGCGAAGAAGGAAATATTCGCTTTGCTCCTAAAAAGGAAAAGACAGCCATCACCTCCAAACAATGTGTTGATTATGCCGTTGAGCATGGGTTTGAACGGGCTTCTGTTTTGCATGACCGCCGTTTGCTGGAATCCGCTTATCGCCATAGCATCGGCGATGAATCCATCTCTATGGATGAAATCGACCAACATTTTAATGACGACAAACGAATTCTCCGTGTGAAAGAGCAGTCAAAAGTCCTTTGCACTACCCATGATACGCTCAATGAAGAAAAGAGGATGGTCAATCTGGCGAAGGAAGGCAAAGGTAAACTCCGCCCCCTTTATACCAAAGTACCTGAGCTTAAACTGGATGGACAACAAGCTGAAGCAGTTAATCATGTGCTGACTACCACCAATCGTGTTTCCATCATCCGTGGAGCAGCAGGAACAGGCAAGACGACCTTAATGCAAGAAGCAGTAGGCTTCATGGAAAAAGCTGGCAAGAAAGTGATAGTCGTTGCCCCAACCGCACAGGCTTCCCGTGGTGTCTTGAGAGAGGAAGGCTTTGAGAAAGCTGAAACGGTTGCCAAGTTATTAACTGACCAGAATATGCAGAAGCAATTAGCCAATCAAGTTTTATGGGTTGATGAAGCTGGATTACTTGGCACAAAAGATATGACCTCATTGCTTGAAATAGCCAACAAACAAAATGCAAGACTTATTCTGGGGGGTGATACCAGACAGCATTCAAGCGTGGTCAGAGGGGATGCCTTGCGTATTCTTAATACCGTCGGTGGCATCAAAACCGCAGAAGTAAGTAAAATCTATCGTCAGAAAGATGAATATTATCGTTCAGCCGTAGAAGACTTATCCAAAGGCAATGTGAAAGATGCTTTTCAAAAACTTGATAGCATGGGTTCAGTGAAAAGTGTTTCACCGCTAAAGCCCAATGAAGCGTTAGTCAGTGACTATGTTGAAGCCATTAAAAAAGGAAAATCTGCCTTGGTAGTTTCGCCAACCCATCAGCAGGGAGATGAAGTCACCGATGCCATCCGAAAGAAACTTAAATCGGAAGGATTGATTGGGAAAAAGGAAATCAAAGCCACAAAGCTCAATAGCCTTAATCTGACAGAAGCTCAAAAAAGTGATTGGAGAAATTTTGAAAAAGGGCAAATCATTCAATTCAATCAAAACAATGCAGGGATTAAGCGTGGTAGTCTTTGGACGGTGCAATCCAGTGCTGAAAATGAAGTCATGATTAAGAATGAAAACGGTCACATCGTTCCCCTTCCTATTCAAAAGAGTAGCGATTATGATATTTTCTCCAAAAGTGAAATGGCTATTGCCAAAGGTGATACAATCAGAATTACCCGCAATGGTTTTGACCAAGAGAAAAACAGGTTGAACAATGGGCAAATGCTCGATGTAGTTTCAGTGAGTAAGAAAGGAGATATTGTACTCCGCAATGCCATAAGTAAGGAAACGTATAAACTTAAACAAGATTATGGTCATCTTTCCCATGCCCATTGTGTGACTTCTCACGCATCTCAAGGGAAGACCGTGGATGAAATCTTTATTTCGCAGCCAGCGTCAACCTTTCCTGCGACAGATGCCAAACAATTCTATGTTTCTGTATCCCGTGCGAGAAATCGTGCACACATTTACACAGATGATAAAGAGCAATTGCTTTATCACGCCTCAGAGCTGGGTGAAAGACAATCTGCGATAGAGCTTGTCAGTAGACAAAATAAAACCAATGAGATGGTTCATCATCAAATTAGAGATGAATTGAGTCGTACTTCCACTGAGCATCATAAAACAAAGCAAGCAGAAAAAGCTTCTCCAATAAAATCAAATTACGAAGATTATGAGCCAAGATTATAAACTACGTTACGACCAAATACGGGAAGGAGACCCGACAAAATCTAACACCCCTGCCCCATCAAAGAAAGATGAATCAATGGAGGTTTATCAGACAGCAAGCCATGCACGTAACCTTTGTTTGGTATGGCTTGATGGCAAGCGAATGTTCTTCAATTACGCTTATCTAGTATCGGGGGAATATTCAGCGAATAGCGAAAAGAATATAATCCTTCTTCATTTTTCTTCCTATTCTGTTCAATTACAGGGTTATGGCTTAGAATCTGTTTTTATGAGTATTCTTGACCATAGCCCTAAAATAATTACCATGATTGATGAAAGATATGTGGTAGATAGTCCTGATTCTGTAGTAATAGATATTCATGTAGAAAAAAAGAATGAGTAATCGTAAAATAGATGTTCCACAAGTTTATGTGTAAAATAGTAAGTAGATTACTGGTTTAATAAAATGAATTCTGCAATGAAATAGAATACGATGAAAGACTCATGCTTTAAAAGTATTCTTAGGGGGTATTCAATGCATCTTAATTACTATTTTAAATAGATTATAATATTGTCTGGCTTGTAATATTTAGCTTTTAGCTAAGTTTGTAACATACTGAAAATGAGAATACTTACCGTAAAATAAGAAAAATAAAATAACCTTGTTAGATTATTTTATTTTTCTTAAGTTGCGTGTATTAACAATTGAGTTCTTTATTTATTCTCTTAACAATTAACTCCTATGGAAAAGAAACTTGAAAAAGCAATTAGAAATCTTCAAAAATCATCTAAAATAAACCCATTATCAAGGTTTAGCTATAATGATTCACGGTCTGGAAATACGTTTAAAGCAAAGGTCTTTTATAATAAAGAAGACCATCCCTCCATTGAAATATCTCAAGTAAATGGATATCGCAAAGATGAACTACTACTTCAATTAGAATCATCTCTAAATTCAATATTCCCCGGAACACTACCTTATGCGAAATCAGGAAGTTTAGTTTATACTCGAAGAAACGCAGCCAAAGGAGATGTGGTGACATTAGAGAGTAGTACTTATTATTACGCAATAGATACAAGCATTTTTAATTGTAGTGGTGAACAACTTGGTAGTAGATTTCAGGCAACATGTATTTCTAACTTATCTGCTAAATGTAGTCCTACTAGTGCTATCGCTCTTTACACAATATATAAACTTCTCTAATGAAAAATAAACATACAAATATCTTGGTGCTCTTATTGATATTAGCATCATGCGCTTCTCCAAAAATTAGTAATTTAGAAAGAGGTCGTTACAAGTATGCAACTGCCCCTAAAAATTGTTTAGATGTTACTGTAAGTATTTTACCTACTAGCACAGAAGAGTCTGTACAAGCTAAGCCTGTAACGTTTCTAGATATGCGTGATTCTCTTCCTCATCTTTATATGAAATTACTATCTTCAAAAATAAGTAATGCGGATACTTTTATATCACGCCTGTCTAAACCGATTATACCAATAGCTAAAGTTTCAACACAAAACAAACAAACGGATTTTACTTACTATAAAGTACAATTCGTCTTTAATAACCTAAAAAAGTACTATAATGATGAACGACTGATGCATCCCAACACCAGACTAGAGTTTTTGACAACTTATCTTGCATTGCCCAAAGAGTCGGCTGTAACTTTCTATAATATAAATAAATTACAAAATGAATTTGAAGAAATAGATTTCGGAACACTTTCTAGAGACCAAACGGTATCTCTTAATTCGAAATTGTCTGCATCAGGGGGATTGGGCGAAAGTTATGAGACTAATTCTGGCAACCAAACAACTAATACATCTAACGTAGACATAGGCAAAGAAAAAAAGGCTTATGATTCGGACGGAAATGTAATTGGTGTTGTTAATAGAAAGGGCGGATTAACCTCATTAGATGAAAGCACTTATTCTAAAAAAGCAACCGCTGAAGCTAAGGTCAATGGTGCTTTGGATGGGAGCTATCAAAATTCAGAAACAATCAAGGAAGCAATTGCTGTAAAATTAAAGCGGTTAAAAACAGGTTTTAATTTCTCCGAAAGAGAACTTGTCATTGCTCAAAGAGGTAGAGCAGCTGGTGATATTTCAGACAATATCTATGTGACAGCTACGCTAAAGGTTGATAATCAAAGAAACGTCTTACCTTTACCTGTGTATTCTTTTGAAAAGCTTTACGATGAAAACAAACAACTCAACATCGCTGATAAATTACTTTTCAGCAGAAGAGAAGTTAATTTTGTTCCATGTGATGGCGCAAAAGATCTTACTCTTACTACATGTTATGAAGGAGCTATACGTGCTGTTCGAAACGTTTGGTTAAAAACAGGCAGCAACGCATTGGAATATGATGATAGAGTAACTTATTATAAGATTGACGAAGAAGAAGGAAGGTATCTTAAAATCGATAAAAATGTATATTGTAAAAACGCATACAAATTTATTGCTGATGTATCTGGTGTAGAATATACCCTTAAAATTGCTGACCCTATTCCCCGTGAATTAGATATTTTTATTGATGACTCTCCTGAGCTATTTCGACAATGGATAATTGATAACTTAGAAAAACCTGTTGCTTCCAACCTTAATACAACAAGATTTTCGTTATATTTTGAGAAAAATGAAACCCCTAGAGTACAAATACCATTCGTTAAACAAAACATGACACCTGCAAATATTATTGCACTTAGTGCAATAAATGGCATTAAGATAGTTGAACGAAATCCCTAAATACTTTTGGACAGGATAAGAATTTATTATAGAAGAAAAATTAGTTATAAAGAATCTGGTCAGAGTTACACCTGACCAGATTTTAAGTTGAACTCAAATAAATTACGCTTTATTTTTGAAAAGTGTTGGAGTAAATATCTAATCTATCCTATAAGAAATTATTTGTGGATTTCAACTTTTGATTTCACTAAACCATCCAAAATCACGTTTAATGGTGATTTTATTATTGTAAATATCTCTACCAATTACTACCACTGAAAGGCTTGATAATTGAGTTCTTACATCATCAATGTTTTCTTCAGACTCGTCAACTTCAAAAGTTTTTTCAAAAATTATAAGGCTTGATGCTGGATAAATAACTGTGCGAGTACTTTCGCTTGTGCGTAGATGCATATAACTTCTTGGATTTAAGTCCAAGCAATCTGATATAACAGAGTACTTCTTCTCATCTTTGAGAAAAGTAATCTTTTCAATAATGAGCGGACCGATGCCATTATTACAAAGACGTACCCTTAGCGTTCTTTGCTTATCCAGAAAATCAATCTGTCCTAATGGACGCAAAGACTTTTCATTATGGACACGCTGTAAATAAAGCTGGTAACAGGTTGCCAATAATGCGAGCAAAGCAATCACTATTTCCAAGACATAAACTCCCTAAGTCAAATAAAACCTTGAATTTATTCGACTGTAGCAGATTGGAAATCTTGAATCAATTTTAATCGTTCCAACGCTTGAAGCTCAAAATACAAAGGGATAAATTGATGATAAAGGCTACATTGTGGGTCTTTATCATCCTTACGATACACGGGGCATCCACTGGTACAAATATGCTTATACTGACACTTTTTACAATCTTCTGATTTCTTATCTTCGTCATGCTTGCCCATTTCTATCATTTCCACAAGGTCTTTCTGCTCGTCGAAGATGGTGAAAGATAAAGGCGTTTGTTCCCCAAATTCCACATGGCAATATTTAAGTGTGCCATCTACATAAATTGCTCCACCTGAAAAACCAGAAGCACAGGTCTGAAATCCTAAATCATTGGGCTTAAGGTCACAGAATTGAAAGCGTTTTGAGAAGTTCCATCCGACTTGAATTGCTTCTTGCATGATAGCAAAAGAAGCATTCAAGTACTTTTCCAATTGAATTGCATCAATGTCTTCTCCCTTTACAATAGAATATCGAAAAGGTACATCCAGAGCGATAAGATAATGGGTTAATTCTGGCAAGCCTGCCAAGTTTTGATTATTGATTACAGTGTTCACCGAAACTGGAATCTTTTGTGACAGCAGCTTTCTCAGATTGTTGTCAACCACAGTAAATGACCCCTTCCCTGACAAATATCTTCTGGTCATGTCATGCGTGTCACCGACACCATCCAAAGAAACACCAAAACTCAAGTCATATTCTTTAGAAAAGTAGATAATATCATCATTCAACAATGTCAGGTTAGTAATGAAAGATGCTTCTAAGCTACAGCCTACTTCTAACAAACCCTGTTTTGCATGGGGAATAAATTGTTTCCAGCTTTTGAATTGGCTGAGTGGTTCGCCTCCAGCTAAGCGAAACTTTATTGATTTTAGTTTACGCCCCTTTGCAGTTTCAACCAGTTTATAAATTAACTGTTCCCTTACTGCATCAGCCATCCCTTTGCTGGTATTGAGGGTAGAGATATAACAGTAGCTACATCCAAGATTGCAAGTATCAGTCGTATGAATCCAAAAATTTAGGGATTGAGGCTTATCAGGCTTTTGAGGTTCGCTAAATCTTTCATCAAAGCGAATGATTTCTGTACGGGATAAAAGATTTAAGTAATCTACCAGAACATCATCGCTTAAAGAAAATAGACTGGCAATACTGCTTACATCAGATTGACCATCAATCTCTTTTAAAATATCGTACTGAGCTTTATTCAGCAATCGAAACGAATTGGGAAAGGCACAATTAACTACGAAGGCATAGTCTTCGCTAATTTTCCTGTGAAGTAGTTTCGGTGCTTTTTGAGGTATCCATTTCATCATCGTCGTCGGTTGAGGTATATCCTGCACAATCGCAGTTTGCATTGAGAGATTTATTTTTCAGTACTCCTTTTCCTAATAGGCTTTCGAGCGTACTTAAATCATCAAATAAAAGGCTGTGGGTATTTGTGAAAGTTGTCATGTTACGATTAAGTTTAAACGTTTACTTAAAATTACCGTATTATCATCTTTCAAAACAGTTATTTTACTTGTATCTCACAAGTGAGATTATTGTTTTTTACTACCCTCGTTTTACTTATCTTTGCCTATCACAGTTAATTGATAAGACATGGTACATCAAGGGCACAACGTAAAACGCATTCGAGAAATATTGGGTATTAAACAAGATGCTTTAGCTATCAAATTGGGACTAAGCCAACAAGCTATTTCTCAGGTGGAGCAAAAAGAAATATTAGATAAAGCAACACTAGAAAAATTGTCTAGTGCATTGGGTATTTCAGAGGATACTATAAAGGACTTTAAAGACGAGAAAGCAATCAATATCTTCTCCAACAATTATCATGACAATACATCTGTCCAATACAACTTCAACCCAATTGACAGATGGCTTGAGACGATTGAAGAAAATAAAAAGCTTTATGAAAGGCTTTTACAATCTGAAAAAGAAAAGGTAGAATTATTGGAGAGATTGTTGAAAAAGGTATAGGACTTTTCAAACGACCTCCCTCTTTATTTTAGACATCCTTGTAATTATAACATTGTAATTTATATTTACAAGGACTAATACATAAAACAATTCTCTAATCTTCCATCTGATCAGAATTTTTCCTTACCAGATGAAAGTCTTCATTTAGCGACTTTATAAATTTTTGTAATGAAGGATATTGTAAATATGCGATATTTATTCTTCAATATGCCTTGAGGGCATGATAACCCCAGCTCCCCGAAGGAAAAAAATCGTAGCCCGCTATCTATTTTTTCCGAAGTCGTTGGAGCCTTTCATGTAGTAAAAGGAGGGATAAGCGCCATCACAACCGTTGAAGCTAGGCTTCTATCAATCATTCAACCGACAAAAGAAATTGGTGATTTGATAGACTAACCAATGCAAACCCCCTCAATTGCTCCCTGATGAACAAATAAGCTTTTCCTGAGACTGCAAACCATGAATGTATTCAACAGCCTTGTGTGCACGCGATGTCGCAGAGAAGATGAATCGCCTGTCATCTTTGAGAACTTCTAACCATGACTGTATATACGCTGCATGTTTTTCTTCTGGCATAGGCTCGAAACCTAAATCTGCTGCTAGGAAACAAGCTCCCAATTCAACAGATTGTTTCCTGCTTTTCCAGTTTGTTGTCCAGCTCACTTGACCTACTAATTGTTGCCAATGGTCTTTTCCACTAAATCGATATTTGTTTGCAAAACATTGTAAACAGTTGCCAAGGTTCTCCAAGAATTTAGAGCGTGTCTTGTTCTTCCAATAATTTCATCGATCTGCTTTTGAGGTAGCTTGGCTTCTCTACCCAGTTTTGCCAAATGGCTAATGGTAGGGGTTTTGCCTTCTCCCATAACCATCATGCTTTGTTCCCCATTCGGACCACTTGAGAAGGTGAGGTCGTAGGCAGGAGCCAGTTTCCATTCTCCATGATTATCCATTAGGAAACTGAAATTTTTGGCGTGGTCGTCCCTATTATGGGCAAGCACATTGAAAACGGCAATGC
The DNA here is from genome assembly GCF_034928825.1 of Arcicella aquatica. Lineage (NCBI taxonomy): Bacteria > Pseudomonadati > Bacteroidota > Cytophagia > Cytophagales > Flectobacillaceae > Arcicella > Arcicella aquatica. Next base: position 13,587 of record NZ_JAYFUL010000051.1, read on the forward strand.
GATACATTTTTTCTACTTCACGAATATCTTTGGTAATCGCTCCAGTTAAATTGAGCAAATCTTCGTAATCCAGTGATGGGACTCTGAAATCACTATGCAACAACCCACTTGCCGTGTGCATGTGCAGTCGTTTACCACCTTCTCTGTCAAAACGTTTAACAGCGAAGTGACCAGCTCCTTTCTGTGATGGAAATAAATGCACTTCAGGCATCAGGACACAAGCTTCCTTTGCCATTAAGGCATAAACATATTCAATCGCACCAGCATCGCTACCATCCCGAGAATTCGTAAATTTAACCAGCCAAGGTTCAAACCCTTCATCAAGCTTCCCTGCTCCATATATAATTTGCTGGCGATTTTCACTGACAGCAACAAGGGCTTTGGGACGGGCTCCAGCAGACGAACCGTTCAAAGCGAGCAGTTCCTTGATAACTTCTTCTGAGCTACCTTGTAACACTTCCTGAGACTTTAAAGCCAGTTGGTCGAGATTTATTACTTCTTGAACCTCCGAGGGGCTATGGTCAGGCTCATAGACAAGAGCTCCCATACCTGACAATCCGACATTTGCAAGACGGTCAAGTGGAGATATAGTGGCTGGTAATACGCCTTGCGATCTCAGCAGGCGATCGAAAAGCAATCTCCCCCAACCGTCTGGGAGGCTGTCGCTGAAAACACCTGCCAATCCTTCAAACGGTCGTTGCGGTAATGCTGTAACGCCCTTTTTCAATGGCAAGCGAAACGGAGATATTTGTATGCCTGTTTTTATGAACTCATCATCATATTCAAAATAAATAATGTGGTCACGTACTGCCAAGCGTCCTACTGGTTGTATTTCTGTTCCAAAGTCTAAGCCGACCTTGATTTCTGTAATGGGCTTCATCATTTTTTCCATCCTCTTTTTCGGGATGCGTTATGCGTATCTTTCAATACATCATCAATAGAGTTGAATGTTGGTTTTGATGGTTTAAGGATATTGAGGAGTTCTTCTACTTCTCCAACCACCATCAGGAGTTTCAAAAAGGATTCCAGCGAAATAGCCCCTTTTTGTTCAAATTTACGCAAAGTAGCTAGAGGAACGCCCGAACGTTCAGCAAGACCCTCTTGGGTAAGTTCCATGGATAACCGTCTTTCCCGAATATTTTCAGCAATTTTCAATTGTGCTTTCGAAGCTGATATAAGTGATAACATAGTAGTACTTTACAAGTTAATACAGTTTATACTAACACTATAGTATCACAAAGTTAATAAAATTCAAGAAGAAAATATATCTTTTTATCCTCTTATATCACCTATTACTGAAATTAAATTACCTTACCTAAAGCTTCATTTTGGTTATTTTACTGTTAGGAGGTTTTGATAAGGAGACTAAAAACAAGAAATCTGAAACGCTCAAAATGAGGCAAAATAACAGAAAAAAATCTGATCAAGGTTTCCCCTGACCAGATTAGATTTTACAGGTGTTAAGCTTTGTTCTTACGAACTGTCAGGGCGACTTTTTGTCCCAGACTGTCCAGCGATAGATTAAGCCCTTCTCCATCGGTATGTTCCCATGCAACGCCAGCTTTAATCCATTCAGCTTTTGCATCGTCTCCGTTGTGTTTTACGAAGTACACTGTGTGAGTTGGCATTTTAGGGTTGGTTTCCTTTTGGTTAGACATCATCAAATCTCCTTTCTTTGTTGTTGATGATAGAAGCTAAAAAGCTCATAAGGGGGTGAAAGCTCCCCGAAGTCGTTAGAGCCTTTTATGCAATAAAAGGAGGGATAAGCGTCGTCACATCCGTTGAAGCTATGCTTCTATGATTCAATCTTATTACAAAAAAAAAGGCTTGATTTGAATGATTGAAAAAAAATTAAACCTAGTTAAATATCTTCTTAATATCAGCTTGTAATCATCTTGAAATGATGTATTTGTTGATGAAAGCTAGAACTGAATGTATTTGGGTAATTAATAACTGACTAACTGGGCTTTTTCCAAGTCATTAAGTTCTTGTGGGATGTTTTAAATATAGTAGTAGTATCTTAACAATTAAAACCCTTATATTTAAAGACAATTTAAATATGCTATACATTCTTTGAAACTATCTATCCTCTACTGAAGCTATCTAATATTTTATGACACTCATTCGTTCAATGCTCGTTGTTTTTCCTCAAATTAAGGTAGGGGAAGATATTTTAAAATTTCGCAGTTTTATCAATCATCAGCTAAATCGTGAAAATGATTTATTTCATAATCATGCCGAACAAAAAAATAGTGTCATCTATCGATATCCTCGAATTCACTACAGAAATATAAATGGTGTAGCCGCTATCTTTGGTATAAAAGAAGGCTACACGGCTTTGAATGAACTTCTTTCTGAAAAACTAGACAAATTTCCTCCCAAATTCCAACAATTTGTACGAAATGAAAACCGTACTAGCCTTGCTTTGATAGACACAATCCAGACTTATCAATTAAATCATTGGCTAGCTTTAAATCTGACAAAGAACAAAGATGGTTCAACCCTAAATCGAGAAGAAATATTTGAAGAGTTGAATACGATAGATAAAAAAAAAGAAATGCTAAGAAGTATTCTGGTGGCACAATTGCTGGGTTTTTGCAGAGAGATGTCAGTTGAATTACCACAGGGGGGGATTTCTGTGGAGATACTTACTTTCAATAGTACAGGCAAACATAAAATTGTTAGTGAAACAGGAACGGCTTTTTTTACAGGATTTAAAACAACCTATCGAAGTAACCTTTTATTGCCTGATTATGTTGCCTTCGGAAAAGCCGTTAGCAAAGGCTATGGTTGGCAAACCTTAATCAAATAATTTTGAGTTTAAGATAAACTTCTTTTAAGACAATAGCATCAAAAAGGGCATTGTGTTGAGAAAGGTTTTTTACATCATAATTGCTTAGGCATTCATTCTGTGAGTGCTGGTCTTTAAAAGCAATTTTTTGGCGTGAAGTATCAGGATTTATACCTTTTATTTTTAATGCTGTAGCCATATCAAAAGGAATGTAAAATATATTTTTAGGAATCTGAAAAGCATCCCCAAAAATACTACAAAATAAAACCCAGTCATAAGCCAAAACATCTGCCCAAATCTCCACATTAGGTAATTGGCTAAACCACTCTTCTAATCCCCTTTGTAGTTGCTGGCGAGTTCCCTTTATACGTACTTTCCCTCCAGAAATGGATATAAATTCTTCTTTTTCAGCAAATAACAAATTGTCTATTACATTCTTTTGAATCCAATCCGAGATTTGCCCCGTATCGTAATCGGTAAGCTCAGCATAAAAATAGGTCTGATTATCTAACACCAAAGCTATAGAAATTAAGCTAGATTGTTGATGTAATCCTGTAAACTCTGTGTCTAAAAAAAGGGGAATTGCTTTTTGCATATATAATTAAATCTCTTATCCGTCAGTGTGCCACTCCTAGCGTGTAATATTTACTCAGATGTAAATTTTCCAGTGTCGTAATCTCTTATCCGTCAGTGTGCCACTCCTAGTCCAGTGGAACAGAAGAACTAACAGGTTGCGTATGTCGTAATCTCTTATCCGTCAGTGTGCCACTCCTAGAGAAGTTCTCAGGAACTCCTTTTTCAGAAATCGGTGTCGTAATCTCTTATCCGTCAGTATGCCACTCCTAGATAAGCTTGTTACAAAGATGCGTGCAAACAAGGATGTCGTAATCTCTTATCCGTCAGTATGCCACTCCTAGAAAAAAAAAAAACAATCTGGTCATGGCACTAGGATTTTTTGTAATTGTCGTAATCTCTTATCCGTCAGTATGCCACTCCTAGATTGTAATAATAACTTTCGATGTGATTTTATCACTTGTCGTAATCTCTTATCCGTCAGTATGCCACTCCTAGCAAAACGGCTTCGGCTTTGGAATGTTAACCCTTTGTCGTAATCTCTTATCCGTCAGTATGCCACTCCTAGCTTTCTTATAGGTACCAGGAAAACAAGCATCTCAATGTCGTAATCTCTTATCCGTCAGTATGCCACTCCTAGAGTAATTAATCTGAAAATAGATTGAAGATTTTTTAAAAGTCGTAATCTCTTATCCGTCAGTATGCCACTCCTAGAGCAACAAATCATATATCATTGATAATGAATCAATTATATTGATTTCTAGCTTTTCCGAAATGGTCATTTTATGCATTTTTATAAAATTAAGGTATGTTGGTTTCCACAGTGATAATCCCAAGATGGTTTTTCTTTTCCAAGCCAGTCAGCTTTATAAACGTAGCTTTCTGCTAGGGGCATGGTCATATATTTATATTTTTGTTCATCTACTTTTTCTAATAGTTTTAATATTGTAATGTCTAGTTTTTGCTTTTGAGTAGGATTGAGATTTCCTACAAAAACAGAAAACTGAATTCGCTCAAAACCAAAACGGATTAGTCTTTGTGATACTTTATCCCTAAGACGGTCATCTTCAATGTCGTAAACAGCCAAATATAACATTTTATCATAGAGATTTAAACTAAATATGCTAAGTTTATCCAACTAACAGGTTCTGAATATCCTAATTGTTCATCATTAACGGCATCTTCATACTGCTTTACTAATTTTTGTACTTCTTCCGAAGAGTCACCTAATACAAATTTTACAAAATTAATTTGCCCTTTAATTTGGTCTTTAAAAGCTTCTATCCAATCCGTAACTGGTAATCCGTTTCTACTTTGAACTTCAACAATGTTTTTCAGTTTTTGGATTTCTAAAACTGTTTCATCAAAAAAATCAGGAGGAACACTCACACCATCTTTAGTTAATAGAATACCTGTAACAATTTTCTGAGATTGGTTATGTAGAAATTGCGTTTTGTCTGGGTTGAAATACAAATCGTGTATGGTAGCTACTGATTGAATCTCTGTAAAGTCATTAGGAGAAAAAGGAGAGTCTGCCGAAAAAACCAAATCATCAGCAAAACGGGTATATGTCCACAGCCTTTTTCTAGCAAGCTCCTGAAGGTCATTGTCAAATTGAATAGTAAACAAATTTGATAAAACAGGCGATGTTGGAGCTCCCATTGGAAGCCTCCCATTATAACAGCATAATTGTGTTAATAGCTCTAGACAATGTGTATTTGCTTCTGGAAGTAATTTCTCAAAGAAATCTATTATATTCTTTTCAGAAATTTGATGAAAAAAATCTTTAAAGTCGGCTTTTAGCATAAAGGAATCATAGCGATGCCTTCGAGCATTACTCACAATGTCACGAGTATCTGTTTCATTCTTTACTGCTATTTGAAAACCATAAGCAGCATCTGTTCTTTTAAAATGGTAAATACTCTGTAAATAACGATTTAATTGTTTTTGAATTTGTTTAAGATGAGGCTCAGGGTCTTCGATGAGTCGTGTTTTACCATTTTTCTTCAATACCCGAAAAGTATTGTATTGGGGAGACATTGCAAGTAATTGAAGTAGATAAAGTTCTATTTTTAACAATTTGGCTAAATCTTGAGGATGAACAATTGCCCGAAATTGTTTATCAAAATATGTTAAATTCTTTAGTATATTACTCATAATTACACAGATATTAAAAGTATATATTTACTTTATCATTTCAGAAGGGATTTTTACATCTTCTATCTGATTTCTAAGATTATCCGCCATTCGATGGATTGCATTTTTTCGTGAAACCTGAAAATCTTCCATTCTTTCTTTTACTAATAAATATTCATTCCATGCTGGTATAAGCCATGATTTCCCTTTGCTATTTAATACATGAGCATTATTTTGCTTTACATCAACAAAAGTATTGTCGAAAAATCCATCTAAAAAGGCTTCAATCAAAAAGCGGTCTGCCCAAGGACGAAAGGTCTCTATAAGGTCGAAAGAAAGCGTAGGAGCATTATATTCATCTACATGAAATATTCCTAGGTAAGGGTCAAGCCCTGCCGACCAAATGGCATTTTCAACAGTGGTATATAGCATCCCATATAAATAATTTAATGCTGCATTAAAAGGGTCTGTAGCTGGTCGACGAGTCCTATTTTCAAAAATAAAATGCTCAGGTAAACAAGCGGAAACAGCTTCCCAATATTGTCGAGCAGAACTTCCTTCTTTTCCTAAGAGCTGAGGTCTAATATCTTCAACGGTAAGTTCCTGAAAAGGAATATTCTCTAAATATTTCTGAAATTCTATTAGTGTTTCAATACCTTGATTTATCTCGTCTTTTGCCAGTTTCCTAATGTTTATTAACCATCTTAGCGTTTCTAACTCTTGTTTATTCTTTTCCGAAAATATACTAAGTATCCAATTGGTTGCATCAGAAGTATGGTTAAAAAATACTTGTTTACGCCTAATTGTTGAAAGAGAATCAAAACTAGCACTCCTTGCAGTTGATAACACCTTGCCAATACCATCTACGAAATAGATGGGAATTCGATTTTGAGCTGCTAAAATCATAGCAGACGAACTTAATAAACAATTTTTTGTCACAGCAATACTTGTAATCTTTGTTGGTGCAATAAGTTTCTCGGTCTCTCCAAAGATAATTTGAAAACACTGATTTCTTTGCTTTACAATTAGCCCATTTGTATCAAGAATTAGCTGCATGATTTTAGCATTTAAAACCTATAAGTGTTACTCTTCTAATTAGTTTTTTTCTGGTAATCTCTTATCCGTCAGTATGCCACTCCTAGTCGCAGTAGGAATATTGCTCATAGTCGGGGCATTGCTGTCGTAATCTCTTATCCGTCAGTATGCCACTCCTAGCTTGAGGCCATCATCAAAAACCTTCTTGCCGAATTGTCGTAATCTCTTATCCGTCAGTATGCCACTCCTAGAATTGTTTCCAAACGACTAAGTTCTTTTTTCATCACGTCGTAATCTCTTATCCGTCAGTATGCCACTCCTAGGCGGCAGTAGTCGGATGCGTAGACGCATGTAGCCTAAGTCGTAATCTCTTATCCGTCAGTATGCCACTCCTAGTCAGTTTTTACGAAAGCTTCGATTGTTTTTGTCGTAATCTCTTATCCGTCAGTATGCCACTCCTAGCAGAGATCATGAATACAGTGCTTGGTATACCGCTGTCGTAATCTCTTATCCGTCAGTATGCCACTCCTAGAAGTAGCGGGAGTGCTACTTTTAATGATGTCTTTGTCGTAATCTCTTATCCGTCAGTATGCCACTCCTAGCTCAAGAAACCTTGAAAAAAGGTGGTGTATCTTGTCGTAATCTCTTATCCGTCAGTATGCCACTCCTAGAGCACATCAGATCCAAGTGCTCGTTATCTGGAATGTCGTAATCTCTTATCCGTCAGTATGCCACTCCTAGCATTTCGTGGGCAGATAACCCCACGACTTGCAATGTCGTAATCTCTTATCCGTCAGTATGCCACTCCTAGAGCAACAAATCATATATCATTGATAATGAATCAATTATATCAATTTCTAGCTTTTCTGAAATGGCAATATTATGCATTTTTATAAAATATAGTTACTTTAATGTTTTTATACTCTAGCTTTAGTAAAAGCTATTTTTGCATTATCAAATATAACATTATTCGTCTTTAAATTTACCATATCCTAGCCTTGTTTTTGCACCAACCCCTAATAACTTAAGTGTTTTTTTATAAAAATCTAATCGTTGTTTATTGTTAAGTAACTGTGATGTTCGATTTTTTAATCCGAATTGAAATATAAGCTTAACATTTGGTTTAATTTTCAGAAAGGGTAAGGGTATCGGATTGGTATAAGGTGACATTTCGGGGTGTGTACGATTTCTATGTGGTGTTATATAATCATTCCCTAAAAATAGACCTACATGCAAAGGGTCAATAATGGCATCATAAAAAATATCACGTTCTAGTATGCTCTGTTCATTATTTTCTGAACTACCAAACAGTTCTATTTCTAGCATTTCGCATTGTTCCTCCGTCAAGTCTACATTTATCTCAGCTAACAAAGCCTTTGCTAGCGCATAAGGTTTATTGTTGATTTTTTTTCTAAAAGCACTTCGTAGAATACCTTTTATCGATGACCCTGGAATAATAGGAAGCCCAGTAGTAAAATCAAAAGAAAAGCCTAGTTTTAGTTCATTGTCTGAATGAGTCTCATGGTCATATCCAGCACCTACCAAAAGCCCCGGATATTTAGTAGTTAACGAGATTGTGCTTGCAGAGGCTATTTTCAGTTCTTCGGCTTGTTGTTTGAACATCTCATACTTTGATGAGATAATTTGAGTATTAATTTCATGAAGACCATCAAACGAAAAAGAAAGATTCTTTTCTTCTTTTCGACCTGTTCGGATAGGGCTTGCAAAATAATCTTTATAAAAAAGTTTATGAATATTTAGCTTTGTCATGATTGTAGCTTAAAAAGTCTAAGTGTTTTCTTGATAGTAATAGCATATTCAGCTGCTAGTTTCTCCTTTTTTTTATAGTCAGCTTTATCTGTTTTTTTGGCAGATTCAAAAACATCTTGAATAAAATTCATAGTGTCATCTTTCCCGAACATTTTAGCTAAAACATCAATCAGATGATGTCCTGAAGGCTTTTCTAATTTAGAATTAGATTGTTTAGGATGATAATAAAGGTCAGCCTCAAAATAGTTAAGCAAAGCTGCCATTAGTCCCAATTGTCTAAGCGTTGTGCAAAAACTAGCTGCATAGCCATTATACTCTTTAAGGATTTCTTCCTTTTTATTTTTAGCAAATGAGGCTTCGATACCAGTATAAGCCTTATCCATATTATTAATAATTATCTCTTTTTTCATGGTTGAAGCTATCGTTTAATTAACAACAGTGAATTGGCATTGCCCGTAACCAATCGTAGCATTTGCACCAATTTGGATAAGGTTAGTTTCTTTTATTTTACTAATAAGTGGGCTTTCTGTTTCAGGATGTTGTATCACAGCATAAAACAAGGCTTGTCTTGGTACTACTTCCTCATACCAAAGATTTACAGATTTTCCATTTTCTAGGTTATTACGGGCTATTACATGCAAACGTTCGCAATGTTCTTCAAACTCAGTATTTGATAAAACCCTAAGAGGTTTATTAGTCAATTTCTCAACGGGATTAGTTAAGGTTGCTAACTTATCTGTTGATGCTACCGCACATAATTTGATAACTTCTTTGAAATCATCAATAAGGTCTTGAGTGGTAGCTAATACATATCCATGACTATCATCCTGTATAGGAAGAGCCAATAGTCGAGCATCCCAAAATATATGCGACCCTTTGTTAGCATCTACAGAGGCTTCTTTTTTGGGTTCTTTCCCAAAAATTGAAGCCGTTTCGGATAAGTTTTTAAAGTGTTCTCTTAAACTTCCCTTCAAGCTAGAAGCATGAATTACGGGTATTCTAGTAGTTGGGTCACGCTGAACAGTCTTATCAATCAATCCATCAGACGAATCACCGTCGCCTGCATGAAGATTAGTAATATTCTTAATAATAAATAGAGTGCTTTTCATGTCTGTATAGTTGATTTCTTTTAATGAAAAATAGATATTGTTGGGTTGGATAGATTTGGCAAAAATTTCAAATAAGCATTGTTACCAATCTTTCGAAAATGGCTATTACTTTTCAAGGCTAGCTCAAAGGCTTCATCTGCCCCGTTTTTCAAGTAAAAAACAGAACCCTTTTCAAGCAGATTAAGCTTGGTTGTCAATTTTTTAGGGAAAGCATTCTGTCCTTTTCCCTTAGTATCCCAATTCCAAAATTGTGTATTAGAATTGGTTTCAATATTTCTAAAATCAACAGTTTCATTTAATGCCCCAACGCAATATTTATAAATGCTAGGTTCAATATAGGTATCACTCAATAATACAATTTTAGTAAATTCGGAAGAATTGTGGTGCTCTAATTGAAAATATTCAAGCGGATTGCCACATTCAGCAATAGCCATTTCAAAGCTTTTTTGTTCTGCTCCCATTCGTACAAAAGGCGATTTATTAATATAATCTATCAGACATTTCCCTGCTATTTCGTCCAAAAAAGCAACAATAGCAAAAGCCATCTTGGAGGATTTGAACCGATAATACGATTGTTTAAAAAGAGCTTTCGTTTCTACTAAATCATTTTTCTGAATACCGTTTCTAATATCCGAGACAAAAAAATCATCAATGGCTTTGGGGCTTTCTTTGCTTTTGATATTGGTTAGGCAATCAGACACCCCAGCTTTAGCATCGAAGCCTTCAAATATTCCTAATAAGTTTTCATTACCATCTGCTAATTTCACCCTTGCAGGCAGTACTTTGAAACTGTAAGAGTAATCTTTAGGACTAGCATGCCAATAGTTTTGCTCTTCTTTCAAAAAAACAGGAGATAGCTGTTCTATATACCCATAGGTATTAGTTTTTGAGTTGATTTGAAAGCTGTTATTCCCAATCCACTGATGGGCTTTAATATCAACAGGTTTATTTCCATGACTTAATAATCCGTTTGCTTCTAACAATTTATAGCGCAAAGCCCCCAGCAATGTAGTTTGCTGAGGATATTTATTAGAGTGTACAAAATACGACAAGTTATCGTCATTAAGTGTTTTCTCATTTCCCAAAAAAAATACATCAATGGGTCTGAAAGTTATTAAATAGGGTTTGGTTGCCATGGTTATTTCAGTTCTTTTGATGTTAAAAACAAATAGGTTCTAAGAATCACGTGTGTGTTTTTAATCGCTTCCTTCATGACATTCTCAGTACTGCTATGGTCAGCATTAGCCTCATTAACAGATGCCAGAATTAGTGCTTTTACCTTTTCTAAAAATATTTTTCCTTCTTTTTGATGGATAGACTCGTTAAAGTTATTCTCAATAAAATTGTTGACTCTTTCAGGGATTCCATGTGTTGCCATTAATTCAGTTTCTCTTTGCATTAGGTCATGGGTTATTCCGCGTAAATCAACAGCATTGTTTTTCTGGTTCATTGCTAACAAGGCTTGAAGAATAATAAAAGACTGCGAGGTAAGCTTGATTTTAGAGGCAAACCCTTGTCCAGAATGTTTCTCTACCCGAAAAGCCAAGGCATTCTTAGGTTTATCATTGGGTTGTTTGGCTACTCCAAATAACTGGAAGGCTGCATCCTTTAATACTTCATACATGGGAGCTTTAAAATGTGAAATGCTTGTACCAAAAGACATTGAAGGAGTATGGTTTTGATAGCCCTTCAAGGTTTCTTTCAATAAATTATCAAGGCGTTTTAGTAAATCAAAGATGGTTTCTTCTCCACAACGAACAGGGGCAAAAAACAACAGGTCATCGCCTCCTGCATAAATATTCATACCTCCGTAGCGACTAATTTCCTTGACAGCATTTTTTGAAAAAAGATAAAGTTTTTTTGAAAATCCAAGTAATTCCTCTTCACTTTTATTAGCTAATTCTTTGATGATTGAACCCACTTTATCGCCATCAGCTTGTACAAAAGCTACATATTTATAGCATGGTAAGAATGGGTTTTCGATAGTATCGTCGTTGGGATTATACTTTATCGATAGTTCGTTAATACGTTTATCTAAATCATCTGAATATTTGTCTAACTTCTTTTTATAAGATTCATCTGTATCTGGTATTGAGAAGTCCAAATCTTGTCCTTCATTTTCATCAGTGATAATTGGCAATTCGGGGAATTGAATTACATTTTCAAAATGTTTGGTTGCAATTTCAACTAACGATGAAAAATGCTTCTTGCGAATACCAAAAGCATCTTTAATGAGAAATGATTCACTAATTCTAAAGAAGAAAGTACCTAATACATTATCTTCTTTTTGTGAAAAATTGCGTTGCAATTCCATTGAATCCAAATAAGGCATAATGGTCTCAATCAAATTTTCATTCGTTTCAACTTCTAGCGTGTAAAGTTGAAAATACTCTTTGAATACTGTGACGATAGTTGCTTTTTGGTCTTCACGTTTCAACTCTTTGGCTACTTTATGGGCAAAATCTACTAATACACCTTCAACAATTTTATTGAGTTCCTCAAAAGAAGTATTGTCGGATTTCATAATCAAACGGTCAGGGAATAGCCCTGCTCCTGTGTCCAATAAATCTTTGTCGGTACATAAAAAAAGTTCATCCAATGCACCACTAATAGCTGGTACAAGAATATCTTGCTTATTAGGTAATGCCCTGCATATTTCTTTCATCAAATACGAAAAGGTGTAGCTAGCAGCCCAAAGTTCTCGGGTGTGACGAGCCTTTGATATAGTTTTATAAATTGGTCCAATTGTTAAGGCTAAATATTTTTGGCTCATGGTTGTGTAATTTTTCGAAGTGAACCGAATACTACTTTTATTTTATTCACATCTGGTCGATTATCTCTCTTATAGTCAGCTAAAAAGGTATTTTTATAAGTCCCTACTGCATAATCCATAAAAAGACGGAGAGTAGTTGCATCATTACTTGTTTTGAAAGTGGTAGGTAGTCCGATATTTCCACTTTTATTTTTTAACTCAATTCTAAATTCTTTGCTTAAAACTTCATTATTTAATAGTGGTACAACCAGATATACAGTGTAATTTGATGAAGAAGCTTGTCGAATAGGCTTTATTAGTATGGGTGACATTATTCTATCAATCTTCTGTTCTGTGTTGGTAGAAGTTTTGTCCATAGTTATCCTTTGGAAATGCCATTCAGTGGTTGATGCTAAACCTAATAAATCTCTGTATAAAATATTTTTTTTAGTGTTCTGGTCAGAAGTAGCGTTTTTATTGATAGAATTATCGACATATTTTTTAAGTGTAGATTTGTCGAAATGCAAACCTTTTGAATCCACCCACTTCCCAAGAGCTGATGGTATTTTTAATGGAACGTCTATTCCGTTTCTGAGTACTTTCCAAAATAAGTCTATATGCTCAAATAATGCTCGAAACGTTTTATCGTCCATATTCTTTACTTCAAAACTATATAAGCCTTTTATTGTAGTTTTGGGTAGAATAGGAGATTGCGATAAAGTATCAATTACAGTAAAACTGCCAAATCCCTTACTTTTGCGAGCCCCAAAATTTGTCCTACTTAAAAAAGTAGGAAAGTACTGGATAATAACTTTTAACAACGTTTCATCAAAGCATGTAAACTTTATGCTAAAATCTGGCTCATAAAAAACAAATTTAGGTTTATTTTCAGCCTTTCCAAGGTCAGCAAAATAACAAGGAAACTTGTCTATATTACTTATCTTTCTTTTAGATTCATTGATGTCTTCAATCTCTACACTATAATTCAATGACCAATCATCCCATTGATAGTTTTTTTCTTTAACCGTTTTAATTATTTCTTCTCTTTGTGCATCAGTATAGCAGATTAACATCTCTGCTTTCGATTCAATATCATCTTCAGGAGTCCATACTTTTTCCCATAGGTATCTATCAAAAGCAGGCTTTAATTCTGACACTCTGACGAAAGCACCTTCTTCATCTGCCTGAAAATGAATCATAGGTGTGTGTTGCCTCAAGGTAAATGTGTGTTGATAATTGCTCATAGTTATTTATTTTTAGAGTCATTATTAGGTTTGGCTAAAGGCTTATTTGCAAGAATAAGTTTTTTGATTTCTAATCTTAGACTATCAATTTTCAAGCGATTGATTTCTTCTGAATGCTTTAGGGAATCAATAGAGGACTTCTCTGGCTTTAGGTCGAGGTTGAGTTTCAATAATAAAGGGACAAATAGAAAACTTAGTCCTAGCAAACCAAGCACCCTGCTTACAGTTTTTTTATGTTTCGCATATTTCCCATAAGCATCTAACCATTTAGGGTGAAAATAACCAACTACCACCAACAGTGTGACTGCAATGAGGATAAATACAATGAAGGTTTCAGATATAGATAAATCATACTTAGGAAAGTTTAAAAGTCCATAACTAAAATATGACATGAGCAAAGAGAATACGCCAAAAGCTCCTGCCATCTTATCCAAACGACTAAGATATTCACTACTAAACTCATCATTGACCATCTTTACGTATCTGTGTAGTTCTTCAATTTCAGCATCTAACTCCTTTATCTGTGTTTCAATCCGCATGGTTTCTTGCATCATATTGTACAACTCTATGCCCTGCTCTTGCGCCGTTACCTCTCTGAAATAAAGCTGGTTACGGAATAAAATATAGTTTTTATACAGTATTCTCACATCATCAGCAATTTTTTCAAATTTATTGCTACCCTCTCTTTCATAAATCTCTATTTTGTGAGTAATTCTGGTAAGTTCACTTGAAAACCTAAGCAAGGAAGCTCTTTGCAACAAGATGAGCTGAACCATTTGAAAATATAAACTCCCTAATTGAGGTTTTATAATATCGGTGCTAAACTCGCTGATAGAAGTTAGAATAACAAAAGAATATCTTGATATGCCAAAAAGCGTAGAATAGGGCAACCAGCGTGTATAAGTTACTTTTGATAATAGTCCTTGAGCAAAAGTAAAGTCAGGACAAGTAATATCTTTGCCATCTATGAAAACGAATTTTTGCCAAAAATCGAAAGTGGGATAATAAATACTTTCTTTATTATACGTTTGAACAGCCTTTATTTCAGCATCATCTCCAAGCCATGATAACACAAACATTCTATCATCTATGAGTGGATGTATTTTAATAGTCGGGATGGATGCAATTGAATTAATTTCAAAATTGTTTGTAAAAATATTCTTTCCTAAGATATCTATAATATGCTGTGGCAGGTAGTCAGGTTTATTTTGATAATCATTTATGAAATCACTTTTTATATTGAATGTACTTCCTTCAATATGAATACTTTTTGAAAGAAATTCTTCCTGTGTTTTATTGATATTAAAGCCGTCACTCAAGAATTGAGGATAAAGTCTCCTACCAAAATCATTAATTAATAAAACATCAGATGAGTCAAATTTATCACAAAGCTTTAATGTCTCTTCATCAGAACTCAGATGAAATGATAGTATTCCTACACCCACATCATAGGCGTTGAGCTGTATCTTATCTATTCCCAAATCATATACTTTTATTCCTTCTTCATGATGAACAGATATTTTGTATCTCAGCTTTTCATTTTGCCCATAAGTGAATGTTCTAATCATTGGGCTGCCTGAGTCTAGATATTCTTCGTTATCAAACAACGCAGTTCTTACAAACTCATAAAAGTAATGATATTGATTATAGGCTAAGTAATTTTCACTGGAATCAAAAGGGCTTCTCTTCCAATACGGATTTGATAGTAGCAATTTTTCAAATGAAAAGCCTTCATCCAATCCAGAAAGTAGAGTTCTTTCTCCATAAGATGACCCTTGAAAAGATTTATCGACATTAATAATGTCCCATCGAAAAGGGAATAGAAAAAGGTGTGTGCTTAGGCTTGTTTTAAGTAAAGACATTTATCTTATAATTTAGAACAGTTTTACAATTACAATTTAGCATTTTTTTTATTATTGTTATTTTTTATTTATTATTCGGTAAGACCACTAAGTATATACTATACTTTCACCTTTTATCACCACAAGAAGCTATGCTTCTATCAATCATTCAACTGACAAAAGAAATTGGTGATTTGATAGACTAATCAAACGCTAAACTCTAAATTGCCCCCTCAAGAAGGAACAAGTTTTTCCTGAGTTTGCAAACTATGAATGTATTCAACAGCCTTTTGTGCATGGGATGCCGCTGAGAAGATAAATCGCTTGTCGTCTTTCAGAACTTTCAGCCATGACTGAATATAAGCTGAATGTTCTTCTTCTGGCATGGGTTCAAAACCTAAATCTGCTGCCAGAAAACACGCTCCCAATTCAGCCACAAGTTCTTCTTTCGCATAGCCTTCATCAGCATGATGTTTGCGCCCCAAATCACGATTTAAACGTTTTGGATGTTTCGTCCAGTGTGTAAGCTCATGTGCTAAAGTCGCATAATAGCTGGGAGCATCAATAAAACTTTCAAACGGTGGCATTTGAATATTGTCCAAACTCTGATTGTAGGAAGCCTTTTTACCTGTATAAATATCGGCTTTGGTCTGTGCAAAGAAGCATTCAAGCTCTTCAATACGCTGCTGAGGATTAGTGATGACAGGCTCTGGAATTTGATAGAATACTTCTGGCAAGCCCTCTATCTGGGCGACGTTGAAGACAGTGTAGGATTTCAGAAAAGGTATTTTAGTGACTTTGGATTCACCTTCTGTTTCCTCTTCTTTGAAAATATTGTCGGCATAGACAACCTGAGTCCCCTTCTCTCCTTTTCGTATCGTTGCTTTCATATCAATTGCTTGCTTGAAGGTCATCCAGTGCGGATAAACATAGCCTTTTTCTGCTGAAGTTCCCCAAAGCATGAGCGTATTGATACCAGTATAAGGAATGTTATTCCAGCGAAGCGGACGGGTAATTTGTCCAGCAAGATGCTCTGAGTTCCACGGTTTACGCCATGTCAAATTGCCTTTTTCTAAATCTGATAGAATTTTATTGGTCACTCGGGTGTAAATATCATTATGAGCTGGGGTTTCATTAGTCAATTTAGCCTCCTTTGATAAGCGTTTTGAAGGTTTTCTGTTTGGTTTTCTTGTTGAAGCATTCATTTTCAATTCTCCGTGAGTAAGGATGACGGGGATTGACAAACCTGAAGTGAAAACGAATGAACCAGCAAGAATTTTGGTTGGGCGGGGAATGCGAAGCAGGCGAAAATTATTGTTGGTGGAATGAGTGCTTCAGGTAAATCTCCGTCCTTAAATCCTTACTTTCATCACGAAGAATTGATAATGAATATCAAAACCAATCAGGAAAAAACGGAGAAATACCCAAAGGCAATCAGTTTAATGAAAAAAGCTCAGCGTGGCATGAGGGCTTTATCCTCAAAAGAAGTATATCCATCAGCCGTGATAATGAGGTGGTCAAGGACTCTTATTCCTAAAAAGTCCCCTGCCTGCATAATTTTCTTTGTCAGGTCAATATCGGCTTGGCTTTCTCTCAAACTCCCAGAAGGATGGTTGTGTGCAAGAACAATCGCAGAGGCATTTGCTTTCAAAGCTGTCATAAAAATCAACTTGGGGTCAATCAGACAAGAGTCTGTCCCACCACTTGAAATTTCATTGATTCCCAAACAGGCGTTTTTCCTATCAAGTAGCAATATTTTGAACTGTTCCAATAGTTCTATCTTGTTATCGTCCCAAGTCTTTCTAAGGATTTCATAAGCATCGAATGAATGAGTGATTACGGTTCTATCTTTTGCTTTAATTTTGCTTCGATACACCAATTCTATTTCAGCTACTTTGAAAAGTTGAAGCATTTCTTTTTTGTCATTCATGCCCTGCACCTACAATCCAAGAGTTTTCATGTGCCAAGCATTTACGTCCTTGTGAGCTTGGTAAACTTTATTCATTTTGACTTGTTTGAGTGAAGACTCTGATTTGAGAAAATCAGCAAGCACTTCACTCCCTTTCGTGCCGGCATTGTCGTTATCAAACCATGTATAGTAAAAGCGATAACCGTAATTCTGGATGTAGGGCAAAGCCTGTTTTATGCAGGACAAAGAATTCAGGATGATGGTATCACCTTTGATTTTCTTGCCATTGAGTTGTGAGACAACCGATAAGTAATCCATGAATCCTTCAAAAAGATGGATGCCTTCTGGTTTGGGAGTTGTGCCACGGATAAAAGAAATCGCTTTGGGTTTCAAGCAACCTTTGAAAAAGGGATTCCTAAGTTCAAAGCCACCTTCTTCATTAGGAAAACCCAAAGCATAAAAGCTCTTGTTCGTTCGCTTGTTTTGAACATGAAGTTCTTTGAGAAATTGCTTTGCCAGATTTAGAGGAATACCTCTTTTCTCAAGATAGTGGATTAGCCCTAAATGGTTGATTGATTTTTTGGATTTTAGAATAAGAGAAGAATCTTCCTCCTGATTCTTCTCTGCTTGCAATTCAGTGATGAAAGAAATATCAGTAGTGTATAGATATATGTTTTTAATCCATCGAAGAGCATCAGAAGTGGTATGGTCTTCATTCCTGCTTTCCAGATAATAGCGACCAAAAGAAATCAAATCACCTCCAATCCCCAGACCGTGGTCAAACCAAAGGTTATGTTCAATATTCACAAAGAAGCTGGGCGTTTTTTCAATTCTAAGAGGGGATAAATAGCAATATTCTTTCTTACTGACTTTCTTGGGTAAAACATTAAGCTTGCACAGTATTTCGGAAATAGGTATATGTTTAGCTAGTTCTATATTCATTGTGACCCTCTAAGAGAACAGTGGTATTGAGCTAGGGTAAGAAGAGTTTTCGTAGAACTTTTCTTATCCGCCCTTTAACGACTAAGCTGTCGTTCAATGAATTCATTCAATGCTGAAAGACGGTATCTAACTGACCTGCCTACTTTGAGCGGTTGAAGGTCATAGCGTTTGGTGCAATCCCAAACGGCTAATGTCCCGACGGTCACTCGTAGATAATTGGCTGCTGCTTTTCGGTCGAGTAATGGCTCAAGAATTGGGATTGGTTTATTTGGCATTCAACTTCCCTTCTAATGAAAAAATAATCAGCATCAGAAATATCAGAACGTTTCTGATACTGACGGATTGATAAAGGAATTCATTCTGAGGAGTCAATACAATCGAAGATTGATTAATGAATGATAAACTTGGGAAACATTGAAAAATAGAATCAATGACATATGAAATAGCATTAACATTACTACAGGGTTGACCTTTTAATTCTCATGTTAATAAGAATTAAAAGGTTATTTCTTAAAAGACACAAAATGTCAAGTTTTTCACACATAAAACTTGACATTTAATCCTAATCATGCTATATTTACTCCATGATGACTATTTCAAAGCAAATATCCCAACAGATAAATCAATTCCCTGAAGACATTCTCTTTGGGTATAAGGAATTGAATATCAATCAACAGGATTATACCACTGCTGCAAAAGCTTTGGAACGCCTACAAAAAAAAGGAGTTATCAAGAAAATCTCTAAAGGAAAATTCTTCAAACCCCAAATGACCATTTTTGGTGAAAAAAAACCAAGCGAAGAGCAGATACTCAAACCATATTTGTATTATGAAGGGAAGAGAGTAGCCTATATTACAGGTACTTATCTTTACAACCAACTGGGCTTGACCACACAAATTCCATCAACCATCAGAATTGCCAGTCGAGATAAGAGCATTACCATCAAAACATTTTCGGTAAAGGCGAGTCCTGCCAAAAGCTATGTTGATGTCACCGAAGAGAACTATCAGATTTTAGGCTTTCTTGATGCCATCAAAGATTTAAAGCAAATCCCCGATGTTGATGTTACCTTAGCCGTTAGAATTTTTCAGACGAGAATTAAACAACTCAATGAAAAACAGACTCAGGGTATGGTAGAATATGCCTTAGCTTATCCTTCACGAGTAAGAGCCTTGCTTGGTGCAATTTTTGAAGCAATGTGCATAAAGACCAATATTGAGCTTCTAAGAAAATCACTTAACCCCCTTTCCTCTTATAAGCTGGGCATTAGTACGAACATTTTACCAACAGCACCCAACTGGAACATC
The DNA here is from genome assembly GCF_034928825.1 of Arcicella aquatica. Classification (NCBI taxonomy): domain Bacteria; kingdom Pseudomonadati; phylum Bacteroidota; class Cytophagia; order Cytophagales; family Flectobacillaceae; genus Arcicella; species Arcicella aquatica. The sequence goes on from NZ_JAYFUL010000051.1 coordinate 32,996, forward strand.
CAATGAAACTTAACTTCATTTGATATTCCATTTAGCAGTTGTTGAAAGCACTTTATCAACTCCAGAAAATTTGTAAGAGGTAATCGGATTTAATGTTTTTCGCAAAGGTTCAATCAGAGTAAAGGTTCCTACTTCTTCAAGCATAGCCCCCAATAAGCTTTTGGTTGCTGGTGGATATTTCAAAGCAAGATTTACCATGTTTTTTTTGTTTGTGTCAGATAAATCTTTCACAATAGATAATAATCGTTTGATGGATTCCTTAGTAGAAGCATCGGGTATTTTCTTTATATAACGAATAGCATCTAATATTTGAAGCAAGGGAATATTGGATTTCGTAATAATATTTTTCTGCCTCATGAAAGAGATATTATAACGTTCTCTTTTAAACATTGGACGAACATCATTTCGACCAATTTGAATTATATTACTTACCTGAGTAGTTAGCCCTAACTGATTATAGATACTAAAACCTGTTAGATACCCAATAACTTTTCCATCCTCCTCCAGCAAGTCTTTGACAATTTGATATTGAGCAGGCTGTAAATTTCCGAATACAGTGGCTTCTGGTTTATAATATCTCCCCTTTGACAATTTCTCTATTTTACCAGCGTTTGCCATTCGGTTCAGAGCCTTGATAATAGCTTCTGTCTTACTTGTTTCCTGCACAAAATCGTTATAGCTAAAAACATAGCCATTAGGAAATCTAGCAATTTTATTGCCTATGTAACTTGTTACTTTCATTTTCTTATACCTCCAGCACAAATGTCCAGTTTTTTAATTAAAAAACTGGACATTTTATTTCAATACTACCCCTTTTCTTCCACAGAAATTTTGACAAGTACCCTTTCAATTCACTGGAATGAGATTTGACATTCTAGTGAACTTAGGATAATAATGAATAATCCACATTTCTAATTCTTGAGAGTGTGGATAACAAACAGTGGTAAGGGAAAAAACTAAAGACATTTTTTCTTCATATTGGCAACGGGATAACCCTTCTTTTTGAATCCCCCTGTCTCCGCCAATGCTTGATTTACGGGTATTATCCCACCTTAATCAAGTCGATGAAAAAACACACTTTATCCTTACTATTGGTACATTGACCTAAACCGCAATTATTGGTTTTAGGGTAAGATTTGGGGTAAGATTTTATTACCCATAATAATCTTACCCCAGTAGCCAAGCTACCAAGGAGTAAAAGATGTCTCTTTCAGACTTAGCCATTCGTCACGCTACCCCTAAACAAAAGCCCTTCAAATTATCTGATACGGAAGGATTATTCCTTGATGTCAGACCTACTGGTAAGAAAATATGGAGACTCAAATACTACTTCCTCGGGAATGAACGCCTTTACACCATTGGCAACTATCCAAGCATCAATTTAGTTAAAGCCCGTGAAAAACGTGATGAGCTAAAATCAGTGATTGCAGAAGGCAAGAATCCTTCTGAGATAAAGGCTGAACAAAAGCGTTTAGTCATCTTTCACAATGCACAGACATTCCAAATTGTTGCGGAAGAATGGCACAATCGCAAACTTGATACATGGACGAAGGCTTACGGAAGAACTATTCTTTACAGATTGCAAATGAATGTCTTTCCCTGTTTTGGGCATAAACGCATATCAACGATAACGGTTCAAGATATTATTCATTGCTTGCATAAAATCGAAGACCGAAATGCCTATGACCTTACCAAACGAGTCTTGCATATTATTGGGCAAGTATTGAGGTATGCAGTAATCACTGGACGGGCGGAAAGAGATGTTACGCCTGACCTTCGTGGGGCTTTGAAAAGGCATAAATCTGGTCATTATGCCTGCATATCTCCAGAAGAAATTCCAGATTTCTTAAAAGCATTAAATTCAAATAACGCCCGACTATACCGTCAAACTGTCCTCGCAATACGTTTGCTAATGCTAACCTTTGTTAGGACAAAAGAACTGATTGAAGCTACTTGGGATGAATTTGATTTTGACCGTAAAATCTGGACTATTCCACCTGAAAGAATGAAGATGCGACGACAACACGAAGTTCCTCTTTCCAGACAGGTTATTGAGATTTTGCAAGATTTAAAGAATATGTTCCCCACAAGGCAATACATTCTTCCAAGTATTATCAATTCTAAAAAGCCGATAAGTAACAACACCATTCTGAAAGCTCTTGAATCTATGGGCTACAAGGGTCGCATGACTGGTCATGGCTTTAGAGCCTTAGCTATGAGTACTATCAAGGAAAATTTCGACTATAGGCATGAAGTAATTGATAGACAGCTTGCTCATCTTCCATCAAACAGGGTTGACCAAGCTTATGATAGAGCACAATTTATGCCTCAGAGAATCCAGATGATGCAAGACTGGGCAGATTTTGTAGATAGTAGGTAAAAATTACTTTTGTGTAGTAAAGTAGTAAATCACGCAAAAGTAATTTTAAGATATCGAAGATAATTAGAACCTATATTACAATTCCACCTTTCATCAAATATTCATTACTTGCCTAAAGTATAATAATTAAGTCACACCATTGTTATGTTTGACTCAATAAAAGCTCTTACAACTCATATTGCTTGAATGGGTATTATAACAGTAGGCTGTTACCTCAAGTAAAGAAGGCTCTCATCATTTAATTCTATAATAAAGTTATATTGTCTTGAACTATTATATTACCCCAAAGACCTTGTATTAACAAATATTGAATTTAAATACCTCTTTTCCTTTCTTTAACACTAAATATTTACCTTCCTTACTTTTAGCCAAACCTGCTGCTACTAACTTTTCCATGAACTCAATGAAAGCCAAAGGCTTGATTTCTTCCTTAATACTAGTGGGTAGACTATCATACCACTCATCTGTAGTCATAAATTTTTTTCTTTTCCTGTGTAACGGCAAGCTTAGATATATTTCTTCTTCTCGACGTGTAATTTCTATTGCCTCAATATCAAAAATGATTGGTACAATCATTGAAACTATTGTAGTCGTCAACTGTAGAAAATCTGTGAGAGATAATATTGCAACTGTGAGCGATGTAGATAGTGTACTCTTAAATAATGCACGTCTCAAGTGAATTTTCCAACCTCTCGAATTCAAGTTTAAAACTATTTTTTCTTCTTCCGCAACTGCTGATTTAAAATTAGCTATAAAATTGTGTTCTGCTGCCATTAATGATATATCTGACAGATTAGGAAATATAGCACTCCACTGTTCAAGCAGTATTTTCTCATTAATTTCTATAAGCTCATCTTGTTCCATTTTCTATATCTGTTCTTTTATTAAATAAAATTTAGGGGTCAAGCTATGTTCACTAAATACTTGTCTAAACACACACAAAACAAGCGAACCTAAACTATTTTTATTAAGAAAATTCTCATAATTATCATCTGTTTCATAAACAAAAGTAGGAAAATGACGTTTTATGTAGCTTATATTTAGTTCAGTATGCATAGGATTGCTTGGATATATCATCAGATAAGGTCTTTGGTATTTTTCAACTACATGAAATATCAAAGGGCGGCAGATAGTGCCATATACTTGCATCTCGGTTGTACAATATTTTATAGTTTCTATTTCGATAGATTGAATTTGTTCTAAAAAGGATAACAAAGAAACATCATTAAAAAAGATTAGATTTTCACACTCTTCACATAAATATTCATACCATATTTCCCAAAACACTTTCTCCGCAATGATATGCTCAAACACACACGCACATCGTGGCATTACTTTTACAACAGTCGGTGTTAAAAACCAATCAGCCTCTTTTGGGCTTGAAAATGGAATAATCAAGTTTATTTTTTCCTCATTCAGGTAAATTCGTGTACTTAAAAAAACGATAGGAGACTTTTGTTGTTTTAACCATTCGAGGTCACCTTGACGATAATAATCAAACTGCTGCTCTAAAAATAAGGAATGTCTAGCCATAATTAACAAATCCCAATCCTTTGCCCAAATATTTGTTTCATTGTCACCATTAAGAATCTGGGCTTTCAAATCTGAATGAATATGACTTGGGAGTTCGATAAGGCATTTTTCAAGCTTTTCATTCAGAATCGTTGTTTCTTTCTCAAATTGCTTTAAAATGTCTCGGTCAATTGCACCAAACGAATTAAACGGTGAAGTTTTAAAATACTTGTCGCCAATCAGAAAATTCGCTTGTTCAACCCAGTTAAGAGGCGTTGTATATCTTACATCAAAAGAATATGAAGTAGTACCGAGTTTGTTGAAGTATTGCTGTAAAAGGCCATAGATATAAGTTGATAACTTACAATATTCTTCTAGAGTACCTGGATAATCAGAAAGATCTCCAACATACTCGTTAGACATATCCTTTTTGATAATAATATATTCAGGAGTGTCAATTCTTTCAATAAGATATTCTTTTACAGTATCGCGAAAAAATTCTGGTGAAAAATCACTTATTAGCCTAGTAAGGCGCTCGTTTGGAAAATCCAAAGATTCAAGACCTGAGAAATTAAATGACCGAAGGTCTAAATCTACCTTTTGTCCAATTTTATCACTTGAAAAGCAAAACCCTATACATGCATGTAATATAGAAGATTTTAAATAAAAATATCCTGGAATTTCTTTTGTAATATATTCTCCAATCTTAAAATAACCAATATAGCTTCTATCGTAATTAAGTAACTCATCAATTGTTACTGTAGGATAGATGTGTAGAGTTCTGATAACACTACTCCATGTAGCATATACTTCGTGTGCTAACTCCGCTTCATAATGAAGCCGTTTAAGGATAGGCTCGTAATATTCTCGTAATTCTTTTTTAGTATTTAAACCTGCAAGTATAATAAGGATACTTCCATAGGGAGTACCATAATTAATCGAATTATGAATGAATTCATGTATTGATGCCATAATGGCACGTTTATCCACATGATCTTTTCCTACAAAAATCGATGACTCGATAAAATTATTTTCACCAACAGGTATGTATTCGGCTGCCATATTAGAACGCCTTTCTTCACTCTGGGCAATCCACTTCTTGAGGATTTCCAATCCTTCATCAGGCTGATCTAAATGCTCTTTTTCCTGACTCATATCTAAAATTCAAACTTGTTTTCTTTCGATGAAGTATTTTGATTCGATGTGTTATAGCACCATTGAGAGAAATGGATATTCTCTTGCTCAGATGAAATATATGTACCACAATTATTACATACATTTTTGCTACACTTTATACAGATTCCGATATGCTGACCATTCGGCTGATGACAGTGTGAACAAGAAAATCTATCCCTATCAATACCTTGCATAACTTTGATTGCAAGCTTAATTATAGCTAATATCATGTTGCTGTTTTTTAAGCATTTAGAATATACAAATATATAAATATTTTTTACATTGGTAGGCTAATAGTTTATAGAAAATAGTGTAAAATACCAACTTACTTTTTTCGATAAAAAAGGCAAAATAATTTCTATCCTTTGCTAATCAATTCTAAATAACGATAAGCTGTTTCTTTAATTGATATATCACTAATGTAGTATCTGTTTTGTAGAGTATCTACACGTTTTCCATTTTTCCCTTCTACTATTTCATTTTACGGTAGTCCTAAAAATGTAATGCTTTATTTATCTTTGTCATAAAAAAGGTAAAATGAACTGTAGTCATTGTGGTAGTGTAACAACGAAGAAGAATGGTCATACCCATTATGGGAAACAAA